>JAQWAS010000005.1 GCA_028707495.1 Patescibacteria group bacterium | reverse complement strand
GCGTATGTTTTATTTGTTACATTAAATATCTATTTAATTGGCAATCCTTAATAAATAATAAGGAGTCTTGGCTTCGGGGCATTCACCCCCAGCCCCTCTGCCCCTACGCCAAGACAAAAATAAAATTTGTTCATTACAGAAAAGTGGTCTCGCTAAGACGAGACAACAAGAAAAGCATACATCATATAACACGGCATATCTGGTTACGGCTTTTATACAAAAGCCTCCACCCATATTTGCTCCCGCTACGCTACGGCAAACATCAGATATGCCGAAACGTTAGCTGAAATATTCCTTTTCTTTTTCGGGCTAACGCCCTAATTGTTTTTAAAAATTTTCAAATTTCTTTTTCATTAATTAAAGAGGGGTAATAAGGTGTTTTCTCCGCTCCGCTACGAAAACGATTTATTTATAAGGGGAAAAAATAGAGTATTTACTCCCAATAGTCGTAAATACAATTTATTAGAAATAAACCAACAGACAAGACTATTGTGAAGTTTCTGAAACTTTGTTATACTTAAATTAATAAACTATAAGAAATATTTATATGAGTAGTTTTCTATCCGCAAAAAATGAATTTGATACAAAGAATGGAAAAACAAAAATGCTTTCTAATTCTTTGGTAACTGTGGACGGAAAAATCTTAAAGGATATTTCGTTATCGGATAAAAAAGGTGGTAAAAACGAGGAATACTATAAGTGGCAATTCATCTATGCTTTAATCAATAGCGGTCTTTACAGCAAAGATTATATCGGGGCAGAAATTTATTTCCCAAAAGGAAATAAGAATTCAGCACCTATTAAAATTGACGCTTGTATATTTGATGACAAGGAATGGATAGAACACTACAAAAAATGGCGTGATAAAAAAGATGATGACGCGGTCGATTGGTTAAGACAGCACCTTCTTGCAATTGTTGAGTTTAAAAAATCAGACGGTAAAGATATAAAAAAAGTTTTTACTTCTCAAATCAGAGCGGAATTAAAAGAATCCGATCGAGATTATTGCCTTGGTTATTATTATGACACCGAGCGACTTTATATTTTTCAGAAAAAGAAAGATGCGATTTTACGTTACGATGAACAAAGAAACCAAAAAGGAGATAAAAGCGGGATAACTCAACTATCGCTAGACCTAACTGACAGTTATAAACTAATCCCTTCCTTTGAAGGATTAAAAAAGAGAATTGATACATCATCAGAAATAGACAGATCAACAAGAACCGTTGATGATCTTGACCCTATTACGGGCGCTTCAAGTTCACAGATAAGCCACGCTATTTCAGATATTTTAAAAACTTTAGACCGAGTTGGATTAAGAAATTCACGCGGTTACGAAATTTTAATTGAGATGATGGCTTTAAAAATTTTTGATGAGAAAAGGAGTGATGAATTTAAAAACACACAATCTACTAAAAAGTATTTGGAATTTTACCAAACAAATCCTGAAAAAGTGGCATTGAGTTTTTTCATTACTGATCAAGAAAGGCAATTTTTTAAGCTATCCGATGAAAATGTCCAGTCTTTTGTACAAAGAATTAAAACACTGTACACTGCTGCGCAAGAAAAATATAATATTATTCTTGAGCCAATTGATAACGCAACGATCGTCTGGAAAGACGAGAGTCATATTAGAGCAATAGCGAGCGTGGTAGAAAATTTACAAGATTATAGTTTTATAAATTCTGCGGATTCAGATCTGTATCAATTGGTTTTCTATAAATTTGCAAATGAATTCAGCAAAACTGACAAAGCTCAATTTATTACTCCACTAAAAATCATTGATTTTCTCGTCAAAGCTGTTAATCCTAAAAAATCAGAATCAATTATAGATCCGACTGTGGGTATAGCCGATTTTCTTTCAGTTAGTTTTGTTAACGCCCAAGGGGAGCTTGATGACAAAAATATCTATGGCGTAGATAATGATAGCCAAATGATAAAACTTGCACAGTTAAACATGCTTTTGAATGGCGACGGCAACGCAATATTAAAATACCAACCCGACAAAGGATCGCTCTTATATAAATTTGATACGCGCAAAGAACTGGTGGCACTCGACTATAAATTGCACCAAAAAGGTAATTGGGATAACTGGGTTGACGCAACCAAGTTGATGAAATTTGATATCGTCCTGACAAACCCTCCTTTCGGAGAAAATAGAAAATTTGAACCAAAAACAGAAACAGATAAAGCACTAGCGAATTTATACGAATTATGGGAAGACGCTCGTTCTGGCAGCTGGATTGATCCCGGATTATTATTTTTAGAAAATGCCTATCGAATTTTAAAAACAAACGGAAGAATGGGTTTTGTAGTATCAAACTCTATTGCCTCCATTGATCGATGGGAGGTTGCTCGACGATGGTTGTTAGAAAAAATGCGCATAGTAGGTCTTTTTGATTTGCCTCCGAATGTATTTGCGGAAACAGGAGTAAATACTACTTTAATAGTGGCATATAAACCGAGCGATAAAGAATTAGAGAAATTAAAAAAATCGGAATACGAAATTTTTGTTAAGGATATTCAAAAAATTGGATATGAAGTAAGAACAACAAAGAGGGTAAAATATTTCAAACCTATTTACAAAGTAGATGAAAATACTTTTGATCCAATTTTGACCGAAGAAGGTGAACAAATGCTTGATGAAGATTTTACAAAAACACTTACTGATTTTAAAAAATGGATTCTTAGCCAAGAAGAAACGCTAAAAAAATTGTTTATCTAATTTTATTATGGATTATGTAGATATACCACAAACAGTTAAAATCACAGATCTCTTTAATAAAAGAGCTGTTTTTTCTCCACATAATTATAAGCAAATCATTCTCGGCACCACTAATCATAAGAAAGTAAGAGATTTTCTCACAAAGAAACCAATAAAAGGAATAGAAGTGGGATCAGATGCATATATTACTCAATCCAATAAATATTTTATTCGTACCAAGGCTATACAAGAGGAGATCTTTATTCTAAATGATACTCCTGAAGGTATTATTCCGATTTTGCCAGAAAAGTTTAAAAACTATTCTCTAAAATCAGGAGACATTCTTATTTCAAAAGATTCAAATATTGGCGAAGCAATAATTCTTGAAAAAGATTATCCAAGCCACATGATGTCTGCTGGTATCTATAAATTACCCGTTGAAAAAGAAAAATACTATCTTTTCGCATTTCTAAAACATCCCTTTTTTAAACAACAATTAAATTTTTTAGTATCAAGAGGTGCCACCATAAAACATGCCAAAACATTGTTTCTTGATTGTTTTATCCCACTACCAAAACAAAAAAATGCTAATGATGTAATTAGTTTTATTGAAATAATAACAGAAAGTATTATAGAGAAAGAAAAATTGATAATAAAAAGAGAGGAAGAAATTTTTAAAAAAATTGATGATGAGCTTAAAAATAATCAGAAAAAAGACTTTGTTTATGAATTACCAAAAATAAAGGATATTAAACAAACCAGTAGAATTGACGGCGCTTTTTATTGTAAGGATTATAAAGAAAAGCAAGGCATGATTCTTAATTATTCACACGGATATGGAACCGTACAAGAATGGGGATATAAAGATCCGACAAGAGGTCAAAATTTACAGATATCAGCAATTGGACAAAGTATATACACCTATGAAAAAAAGGATAATTTTTACACACTGGTTAGACCAACTAATATTTCTGACTTTGGCACAGTCGCAAGGTTTGAATATCTAGGAAACCCTAAAAAATTATTAGCTATAAAAAAAGGAGATATAATATTTTCCGCTGAAGGCTCTATTGGAAAATGTATTATGTTTGCCGACCCAAGCGAACGGCTTTTAACAAATATTCACGGCATCGTCTTAAATAAAAAAGATCATAACGAAACCGAAAGCGCATTTGTGGCCTCTTTTCTACGATACCTTAGACATAAAGGAGTTTTAGATTATATTTCAGTCGGCGGACAAGGAGGAAGTCTAGCGAGTAAGTATTGGAATGAAATTAAAATCCCTTTTTTTCCGAAACCAAAAATTAAAGAAATCGCCTTATTATATTATTGTGGAGATTCTATTAAATTAAACAAACTTAGTATTAGTAATTTTGTTGCACAAAATGAATATCTGAATAAAACAAGTAGTATTTTGGGTCTTGATAAACAAATTAAAACTCTCAAAAATCAATTAAAAATATTGCTTGATAGAATTATCAATGGGCAAGAAGTAAAAATAGATTTTAATTTTTTTGACGAAGTATCAATATAAAATAACGAATTTTCGGTCGGGGCAATTCACCCCTTTAATTCCCCTCTTGCCCCTCCCTCAAACAGAAAAATGAGTTTTGAATTTTGGGCATTCACCCCTAACCCCTCTGCCCAAAATCCAAAACGGAAAAAGAAATTTTAAAATTTTTTAAAACAATCGACTATCGTCGGAAAAGAAAAGAGGAATACATCAGCTAACACGGCATATCTGGTTACGGCTTTTATACAAAAGCCTCCACCCATATTTGCCTCCGCTACGCTACGGCAAACATCAGATATGCCGAAACGTTAAATGAAATTCAAGCCCGAGCCTAAACGTAGGAAAAGTTATAAATATCAATCAATTAATCATGTCCATATGAAGCTAAAAAATAAAATCGCAATTATCACTGGTTCTAGTAAAGGTATTGGCAAATCTACCGCACTACTTTTCGCAAAAGAAGGCGCAAAAGTTATTGTTAATTATTTTTCCTCTGAAAAAAAGGCATTTGCTGTTGTTGATGAAATTAAAAAAATGGGTTCGGAAGCAATTGCGATAAAATGTGATATTTCCAAAGAAAATGAAGTTATAGCGATGATTAGTCAAGCCATAGAAACTTTTGGTAAAATTGACATTCTTGTAAATAACGCAGGCATTGTTTATGATGTTCCGCTTCTCGAAAGAAGTGTTGAACAATGGAAAAGGACATTGGATGTTAATTTGCTTGGAAATTTTCTTTGTAGTAAGTATGCTTCCGAACAAATGTTAAAAGGGACTGGCGGAAAAATAATTAACATATCTTCAACAAATGCGATAAACAGCTTTAGTCCCGACGCGATTGATTATGACGCCTCAAAGGCTGGCGTAATAACATTAACAAAAGATTTTGCAAAAGAGTTTGCTCCGAAGATTCAAGTTAATGCAATCGCTCCAGGCTGGGTTGATACTGACATGAATAAGGACTTACCCAAAGAATTTGTTGAAGATGAAACAAGGAAAATATATCTAAAAAGATTTGCGCTACCAGAAGAAATAGCAAAGGCAATTTTATTTTTTGCAAGTGATGATGCTAGCTATATTACTGGAAGTATCTTAGTGGTAGACGGTGGTCACGATTAGATGTTAAGCAACGAACGGCTCAGGCTTGAACATCGCACAACACGGCATATCTGGTTCAAGAATTTTTCATTTTTAATATTAATAAGGAGTAAAAAATTCTTTCACCCAAATTTGCCAAAACTAATTGATTTTTAAAGGAATTTTGGCAAACATCAGATATGCCGAAACGTTATCCAAAATGTCGCTCCCTATATTAATTCTCACAATAAACACCATCCATGCTCTCCAAAATAGTTAAAATTATTTTATTAATCATCGCCATTCTAATGTTTTTGTTTGGTTTATTTTCCGGAGCTGAAAGTTTTGGCGGTGGCATCAAAGGTGTGATTATGAATAGCCCGAATTCTCTACCGTGGTTAATTTTGTTGATTATAGTTTTAATCGGTTGGAAATATGAATTAATTGGTGGTATACTAATTAGTTCCATTGGTATAGCTACGATTTTTGCTTTTGATTTTTATACTGTTGAAAATCTACTTGGCTTATTTACTATTGCCCTACCGATTACTATTCTCGGTGGTCTGTTGATTTTAGGTTATTTTTTAAAAAAGAAAAAAAAGACAACAAGTGTGTAAAAGATAATAAATAACATATTTTATTTTAATAACAATTTTAATAGCTGTCGTTTCGACCAAACACCGCCTTTCGCGAAAAGCGGAACACATTTAAAAACCTCCGGAATCAAAAAAATCTTACGTCTTAAAAAATAAAATTTATGATAAAATTTACGACTCATGCCTGCGAACAAGTACTTAGATTTACGCAAGTAGACAAATGGAATGACTTATCTGAAGAAATAAAAATCCAGCTTAGTTTCAATATGGGAGTAATAGCTCTTGGATTAAGTCTAACCAAAGAAGAAGGTTTTTTAACATTAACAAACGCTCGCCAAGGGATTATTTCTATGCAAACATTTTGAGAGCATATAAAAACATTAATTAATTCTCACAAAATTCAAGTAGATAAAGCTCAAATTGCAAGAAAATTCTAAAAAATAATTTAATAACTTTATGAAAAAAATTCTTTATATGGCAATAAGCGTTAATGGAATGATTGCCAAAAAAAATGACGATACTAGTTGGATTTCTGAAACAGAATGGAATAGTTATAGTACCGCTGTTCGTAACGCAGGTTGTTTAATCGTAGGACATCGAACATACAACATACTTACAAAACAACCTGAATTTTCAGAATTCAAGGATGTGGAATTAGTTGCTGTTTCAAGCGAAAGCTTCACAACAATAGCAAATAATCATTACATTGCCAATTCACCGAAGGAAGCGCTAGACAAATTAAAAAAATTTGAAACAGTGATAATTGCTGGCGGCGGAATACTGAATTCATCATTTCTCAAGGAAGGTCTTATAGATGAATTATATTTAGATATTGAACCCATTGCTTTTGGAAAAGGAATAAATGTTTTTGAAAATGAAGATTTTGAAGCAAACTTAGAACTATTAGAAACAAAACAATTATCACCGAACGAAATTCAACTTCATTACAAAGTGATTAAATAATTCTATGCCCGAACTTAAACTTGGAAAATACAAACATTACAAAGGCAAACAATACGAAGTTATTGGACTTGCTAAACACAGCGAAACTCTTGAAAGTCTTGTGATTTATAAGGCACTTTATGATTCTGAAAAATTTGGCAAAAACGCTTTATGGGCTAGACCCCAATCAATGTTTTTTGATACAATAGAAATTAATGGACAAAAAATTCCACGTTTTGAATATATTGATTAGATTCATTTTTTAAATAAAAATTAATCCTAAAAACTTAATTCATAATTTTACCCCATGAAAATTCTCTTTTTCGGCGATATTGTCGGTAAAATCGGCCGACAAGCAATTAAAAAAACTTTGGCTGATTATAAAAAGAAGTACCAGCCTGATTTTATAATTGCCAATGGTGAAAACTTGGCTCATGGCAAGGGCGCCACTCAAAAAACCTTAGAAGAGATGCAACAGGCTGGCATTAATTTTTTTACATCTGGTAATCATATTTGGAAAAAAAATGAAATCTTGGATGTTTTTAAACAGGGTGATATTCCAATTATTCGTCCAGCTAACTATCCTGAAGGTGTGCCTGGTGAAGGGCATAAAATTGTTGAAGTTGGCGAATATAAAATTTTAGTTATTAATTTATTAGGTCGCGTTTTTATTCGTGAGGATCTCGATTGTCCGTTTAAAAAATTTGATGAAATTATTAAAATCAACAGTCGTAAAAAAATCCACGCTATTTTTGTGGATTTGCACGCCGAAGCTACATCTGAACATGTGGCTTTTGGTTTTTATGCTAATGGTCGCGCTTCCGCTGTAGTTGGCACTCATACACACGTTCCAACAGCTGACCAACAAATTTTAGACCAAGGCACGGCTTATGTAACTGACGTTGGTATGGTTGGCGGTCAAGATACAGTTTTGGGTGTGGCTAAAGAAGAAATTATTCAAACCTTTTTAACCCAAATGCCGTTTAGCCATCTAATTCCTGAAAAGGGACCGGCTGTTATTAATGCTGTATTAATTGAAATTGATCCTAAAACCAAAGAAGCTAAATCCATCCAACGGGTTGATAAAATTGTTAAAATTTAATATTATTAATTATTAATTATTTAAATCTTAAAAAATTTGTCTGAATCTAAATTATAAATTATTATTCGTTTAAAGCGGTTTAACATTAATCAACGTTGTCCGCCTGAGGCGGACTAATAATTTGTAACTAAATCAAAGATTTAGACAAATTATTAGAAAGGAGGTGAATTTATGAATAAAGGAGAACTTATAGAAGTTTTAGCTCAAAAAAACGATTTATCAAAAGCTCAAGCTGATAAAGTTTTAAATAGCTTAATTGATATTATTTCTGGTACTTTAAAATCTGGTGGCGAAGTCGCCATTACTGGCTTTGGTAATTTTAGTGCCAAAAAAAGAGCTGCTCGTCAGGGTGTTAATCCACGCACTGGTGAAAAAATTAAAATTGCAGCTATGAATGTTCCAAAATTCAAACCTGGTAAAGGTCTTAAGGATGCTATAAAATAATTTTATTTTGAATTTTGAATTAAAAAGCCCGTTCTCACCGAGAACGGGCTTTGGTGTTGAAAATGCCTCCAACTTAATAAAAAAGGCCCGAACGAATTTCCTCGTAAGGGCCTCGGCCGACAAAAGAGTAAATTAAAAACCTACTCTTCTGCGATGTCGTCGAAAATGATGGGAATAAGCCGTTTAAATTCCCGAAGGAGAGGGATAGCGATTTCCCGCATTTGTGGATGGGCTCGTTTTGAACAACGAAGTTTAAGGAAGTGCCTCCACTCGCGCAGATTGTAGGTGATGACAATCTCGGTTTTGAGGGAATTTGGTAAAACACTTCTTGCTTCTTGCGGAGTTGCACCCGCCTCGACCAAGGTGTTGTAGGCATATTCGCAAGCGCGCATTGCAGTTAGCCAAATTTGATACTTTTGGTCATTACCAACAAAGAAAAACGGCTCAATAAACTGAACCCCGAGCAACCCATAATTGCAGTAGCGTGTGGATTCCTGCGAGTACGAACCAATTCTGTGACGCACGATTTCGTGCGTTACGCCACGGTCACATATGACCCGAACCGTTATCTTCTCGTGTTCGATCACGGATTCATGACCGCTTGCAAGAATTGCGGCAACGAATTTACAGGCGGAATCCGGAGTGATTTTATCCTCGGACTTATAGCATGTCCGGCCATACCGCTCCAAATTCTCCAGAATCTCTTCGCCATTAATTTCATCTTCAATAAAAAAAGATGGTTTCCATATTTTCATTTTTCACCTCCTTATGGTGTTTTTAATTTAAATGTACAAATCAGATTTAAAAATTCCTTTAAAATCTTATATCAGCTGAATAATAAAGTCAAATCCTTACGTGTGGATAAAACAAAAAAAATCCCCAAGATGGATTCTGCGTTACGAGTTTTAAATTATGGGTTGCTAGTTATTTTGGTGCGCCCAGAGGGATTTGAACCCCCGACCGTCTCCTTAAGAGGGAGCTGCTCTACCAGCTGAGCTATGAGCGCATAAAATTAGAAATTAATTGTAGAAATTGAATTATAAGTTATAAGTTGTAAATTATTTTGGTACCCCCGGTAGGAATCTCAGTCAAAGACTGATCACCCTCTGGGTGAGAACCTACATTACTAAAATGTCCAATAACAAATAACGTCTCTGTGTCTATTATCTAAATACCCCCGGTAGGAATCGAACCTACATCAACGGTTCCGAAGACCGTTACTTTATCCATTAAGCTACGGGGGCCAAAGCTTATTTAGTTTAAAATAAAATAAAATCCATGTCAAGGATATAAATACTTCTAGTCCCAAACATTAGAATCTATTTTTAAAAATTACAAAATTAGCAATAAATACGCGGAATTCAAGTGACCAGTCTTACCATCTCCCATCCTTTTAAAGGAGGGGGTTAGGGGGTGGTTGTTTTAGTTTTAAAATTAAACAGAACCACCCCGGTCAGCCTCCGGCTGACCACCTCTCCTTGGTAAGGAGGGGATTTTATATCTAAAAGTTTATTATTAAATCAAAGTTTATTTCTGTCTTATCTCGTCTAATTTTTTCTTTTTTTCGTATGGCTGAGATATGTGCAACAAAACGATTTCTTTTTCATCTCCCCCGGCCGTATTAATAATTAAGTGTCCAGTCCCTGAAACTAATTTATCAAAAATGGGCTCTTTAACTTGGATGTCAGTAATTTTATTATAATCCACACTTTTTAATTGAGTTGACAGCCAGCCTTGATGAATTAAAACTCGTTGATCAGTAAAAGCATAAACATTGGCAACTTTTAAATACCAATTAAAATAAACTATACTGGCTATAATAATTAAAACTCCAAAATATAGCCACGACGTTATAATACCAACAATCACGCCGGCGATTAAACCAAATTTTCTAAAACCTTCGCCAATTGAAAATTGATAGATTATTTTTTCCTCATGGTGTAAAACTTTACGCCAAACTTTATAATTTTCATTTGTCTTTTCTTTTTTATTCATATCTTTAAGTATAGCAAATTTATATTTATTTTGGCTAGTCTTATTTTTTAATTATCTGTCGATGCCTTACGCCCAAAACGATTAAAGCTCCAATTAAAATTACAATTGTCGCAACTAAATATTGTAAAATATCTTTTTGTTGCGACGAATCTCCCACTTCAATCATTTTGGCTGCGTCGCCAGCTAAAAGATCTTGATTAAATTCAAAATCGCTATCATAACGAGGCAATAAACGATAACCGCTTGAAGTTTGACTCACGATTCCCGTGACCTTAACCATCATCCCTTCTGATAATTTTATTTTAGAAATATTAGCCGTGGATTTGATATATACTTTAATTTCATCACCACCATCATCTAAATAAAAAGTGTTGCCACGAACTTCAATTATCTCGCCGGTTACGGTGACTAAATTGCCCTCAAAACCATCACCAATTTGGCCAATTTCAATTTCATGCCCGAGGGGCGCCTCACTATGATCTAAAATTACAATATCTTCTTGGGAATTAATTTTAAGTCTCTTTTCCCCACCCGATTCAGATAAAGTTCCCACCACTTCAATATAATCTCCTAATTTTAAATCCGGAAAATCTTTTTTATAACAGTAAACTTGAATGCCACTCCCAGCTAAATAAAAAATTTGCGAACCCAATAAACCTGGCTCAACCGCCACCGTGCCTTGGGTTTTAATTTGGTCGCCTATTTCTTGAACTTTAACTTCTGACAATGGTAAAGTTAAAATTTGATTTTTATTTATAGTCGATTGGCTAGTTTTAACAATTGATTCTTGATTTAAAATATCAACTACATTGGCTGCTCCAGGCGTCATAACTCCACTCCAATACCACTGACCGTCATCAAATAAATTATATGATAAGCCTTCTTTTGAATCGACATAATCCACCCAACCCACGACTTGATTATCTTTGTCTAATAATCTAACCGAATCAACATCATTATTTAAAGCTAATTTTGACTCTGAACGTTGAATAACTAAATATTCGCCAGGTAAAATAATTTTATCTTCTTTGATTTGGTAAGGCCGACTGCCACCATCAGCCTGATCGTCTAAAGACCAACCGTTTAAATTTACTTCTACCAAACTCGTGTTATAAATTTCGATCCACTCATTTTCATCTGAACCTTCAGGATTAGGAATAAATTCGGTAATTATAATTTCTTGACTAAAATTAGCCATTGGCAAATCCGTAGTTAAAGCTAATTCCGCACTTAAACTTTCCATTGGCGTTTCTAATATCCCATCATCAATCTGAATTAAAAATTCAGCCTCATCAATATCATCTCTTTCGTCCGTCACTTGAAGTTTAATTTTAAATTCACCTGCCTGATTAAAAATATGTTTTATCACCATCCGATCATCTGTCAACCCTGATTCCAATGTCCAAAGATATTTTAATTTTTCGCCATCTGGATCATACGAATCACTCGCATCTAAAACCACCTCTTGATTAATTTCAGCTTGGCTCGGCATATTAATAACCGCTTTGGGAGATTGATTGGGTTGTTGAATAATATTCTCAGCGTTTGGTGTCGGTTTTAAAGTCCACCACCATTTGTCGTTTTCTAAGGAATAACTTTGGCCTTCGACAATTTTACCCTCATACTCAACTTGATCAATGACAGTTCCGTCCGGTTGTCGCAAATAAACACCATCACTTCCAGAATTATTTAAAGCAATTTTACTAACTTCACGATAAACGGTAAAAAACCCATTAGCCGATAAATCTAAATTTTCAAAGTCATCTTTTTTAAAAGTATAAACCCGAGAACTCTGATCTGTTAACTGCCAATTTTCTAAATTAATCGTATTGGCACTAACATTTTTTAATTCAATAAATTCCAATAAATTATCTGACCCTTCTGGGTTGGGTAAAATTTCATTAATAATTATACCGCGCGGATAATCAACAACAACCAAACTTTCATTTTGTGAAATTAAATTAGTCTTGCCTGGCGTGGGCGTTGTCGTTATGTTAAAATCATTCAAGTCATTATTTGTATCACACCCATCTCTAATCCTAGCAATTGAATTTGGATCAACCGCCTGGGGTGCATTGTCACTTAAATCACCGTCGTTATAACTACCATAGACTATTTGATCAATTAAAGAATTCTGAAATTTTAAGCGCACCACATCGCCACCGTTATTTAATGCAAAACTAAAATGTTCGTCTTTATTTAAAACTAAAAAAGATAGAGGTTCAATAATTAGCTCTTCTAAATCAACTGGTTTTTCAGTATTATCTTCAATTGTCCAGTCAGTCAAATCAATAGTTAAATTAGTTTTATTATATAATTCTATCCATTCGACTTCCTCGTCGGCAGGGTCAGCCACTAATTCATTAATAACCACGTCACCAGCGCGATAATTTTGACTAGGAATTAATATTTCAGGTAAAAAAATTTCATCATCATCATCATCACCACCACCACCACCATCATCATCATCATCGTCGTCATCATCATCATCGTCTGAATCTTCATTATTATCATCGCCTAAATCATCATTGTCGTCGTCTGGCAACGAAATTTCTCCTCCCGAATTTTGTGGTGATGGATCTTTAATAATAAAATCTATATTGTTATCGTTTGTATTATAACCAGCCATTTCACGTTCAATACTTTTTGTATTGCTTGGAATTTTGGCTGGAGCCGAACCCTTAAAGCAATTTGCGTTAGCACCAAAACCAACTAAATCAATAATTCCCAAATCAATTGGACAAGTTTCTGAAAGCTTAATTGTGTTATTTACTAAAACAACTTTACCAGCTGTTGCCGACATAGATATGGTTCCTATAACATCGGGTAAAGGAAGATCCAAGTTTCCCCCAGATCCTTGGTCTTGCTGAATAAGATAAAACTGCCCCGGCAATAAAACAAAATCTGTTAGTGGTGTTATTTGCCAATTAGATCCAGTTGCGCTTGCATATTGAATTGACCAGCCAGATAATGATACGGCCGTCTCCGTTGGGTTATAAAGTTCAATAAAATCATTTTTATAAATTGCACCACTATTTCCTCCCCCTCCATAAATTTCATTAATAACCACCTCTCCTGGACTGGCCGCCGAAACAAATTTAAAACTAAAGCAGAAACCACCCAAAATTAAGGTGGCGATAAAAAACATTTTAAAACTTTTACCAAACATAAAATTAAAATTTAAAATATTTATTCAAAAAAACTAAAGCCCGTTTTTAAAATTCCGGGCTTTAAATTTAGATTATTTTTTTTCAATATCCTCAACGTCCTTAGAATCAAACTTAGATTTAATTTCTTGCCATTTAGATTTTACTTCGGTTTCAACTTTTTCTTTTAGCTCTTCTGCCAAAACTTTTTTTTCTCCATACTCGCTTATTACCTTGGCTACAATTTGATCATATTTTTCTTTGTTAATTACTCGGCCAACCTTTTTAATTTCTTTCTCAACCATTTTGTTAATATCGCAACTTAGGCGACCAACATCATCTTTAATTTTTATTAAATCTTTACGTGTTTTATCATTAGATAAAAGTTTAGATCCCAAACCTACTACGGCTGCGGCTATGGCCGAAAAAATTAAAAACTTTTTACCATTTTTCATAGAATTATTTTTTTAAAAAATCTTATATATAAAAATTATAAATCAATTTTAATTAAATCACAATATTGACTTAGATCTTATTTTTATTTAAGATTAATTATATGCCGGAGTGGTGAAACTGGCAGACACGCTAGCCTTAGGAGCTAGTGGGAGCAATCCCGTGGAGGTTCAAGTCCTCTCTCCGGCATTTTAACTTTTTAAAACTAAAAGTTATCCACAATTAAATCACACTCTATATTGACACGGATCAAATTTTTGTTTAACATAAAGAGGAACTAAATTAAGCTAATTTATTAATTTTATTCAAATTAAATAAATGTATCAGGTTTCACAATTTAAACTCAAAATACCCAGCGGTTAATTTTTAAAGTTGATATTTTTGGTAACCGCTGATCGCGGTTATTTTTATTTACTACTTAAATCTAATTTGAGTTGTAAATAAAGATAATCTCAGATAGGACATTAACATTTTATACCAGTCAAAAAATTAATTATTAAATCTTCTGGATATAAAGCCGGAATTATAACTACGGCATGTGGTGGATACCTAGACATCAGAAGGCGATGAAGGACGTAGCAATCTGCGATAAGCTTCGGTGAGGTGATAAGCAACCTTTGACCCGGAGATTTCCGAATGGGGAAACCCAGCAAGGTCAACCCTTGTTATCCTAACTTTTAGTTAGGAAGCAAACCCGGGGAACTGAAACATCTTAGTACCCGGTGGAAAAGAAATCAATTGAGATTCCCTGAGTAGTGGCGAGCGAAACGGGATCAGCCTAAACTTTAGAGACTTCGATTATTTTTAATAATCATTAAGGATTGAGGTCCATATGTTTCTAGAGCGTTGTGAGTAAATAACGTTCTGTTCTCCTCAAAGAACAAGTAGAGCACTAAATGACTTCCCTAGTTGAATCCGTTGGAAAACGGAGCCATAGAAGGTGATAGCCCTGTAAAGCGAAAGGGGTTATTTCTCTACAGTTATTTTTCTCGAGTACCACGGAACTCGTGAAATTCTGTGGGAAACCGCCAGGACTATCTGGTAAGGCTAAATACTCTCTGATGATCGATAGTGAACTAGTACCGTGAGGGAAAGGTGAAAAGTAGGCCGATAAGGCCGATGAAATAGTCTTTGAAACCATATGCTTTCTAGGAGTCAGAGCTCCGATTTATCGGGGTGATGGCGTGCCTATTGAAGAATGAGCCAACGAGTTTATGTATGTTGCTGGTTTAAGCCCATTGTTTGGGCCTAGGCAAAGGGAAACCGAGTCCTAACCGGCGAAATTAATTTTTTAGTGATCTGTAAAGATCACTCAAGAATTAATAAGCAGCATGTATAAGACCCGAAGCCAGGTGAGCTAACCATGGCCAGGATGAACCCTGAGTAAAATCAGGGGAAGGTCCGAACCCACGTGCCGTGCAACACACGGGGATGAGCTGTGGTTAGAGGTGAAATGCCAATCGAACCTGGTAATAGCTGGTTCTCCTCGAAATAGCTTTAGGGCTAGCCTTTTGTATAACCTTAGGGGTAGAGCACTGAATGGAGCTGGGTGGATTTTTTCCTACCATTTCCAATCAAACTCCGAATACTAAGGTTTAAGCAAAAGAGTCAGACTATGGGGGCTAAGCTCCATCAGTCAAAAGGGAAACAGCCCAGACCTCAATCTAAGGTCCCTAAATTTGAACTAAGTACATCAAAGGCGGTGAAATGACACATACAACTAGGAGGTTGGCTTAGAAGCAGCCACCCTTTAAAGAAAGCGTAATAGCTCACTAGTCAAGTTGTCTTGCGCCGAAAATTATCGGGGTTTAAGTTCAATACCGAAGATGGGGATGTCTCGATTTATCGAGGCATGGTAGAGGAGCATTTTTAAGTCGTTGAAGTTTCAGCCGTGAGGCGGAATGGAGGCTTAAGAAGAGAGAATGTTGGCATGAGTAGCAAAAAGTTTGGCGAGAATCCAGACCACCGTAAGTCTAAGGTTTCCCGGGCAATGATTATCAGCCCTGGGTTAGGCGATCCTAAGGTAAACCCTAAACAATAGGGGTAGCCGATGGACCAGCAGGTTAATATTCCTGCCCTACCTTATATTTTTAAATTACTGACGCATTTCAGTGAGAAAGCGTGCTATGGCTATGTACGTTTCCCGCTTCGGCGGGATATTAGTGAAGCTTTCGAGCAGATCGAATTTTCGTGATGAGGTGCCAAGAAAAGGTAATTTAAGCTAAGTATAAGGTATTCGTACCGCAAACCGACACAGGTAGACGGGCATAAATGTGCCAAGGTGGACGAGAGAACCTTCGTTTAGGAACTCGGCAATTCAGTGGCCGTAACCTTGGGATAAGGCCTCCCATCTTCGTGATGGGTGCAACTAACGAGCTCAAGCGACTGTTTAGCAAAAACACAGGTCCCTGCTTAAAGCGTAAGCTGATGTATAGGGGCTGACGCCTGGCCAGTGTCAGAACGTTAAGGGGATGAGTGATCTTATCTTCGGATAAGTGAGCTTTGAACTGAAGCGCTGATGAACGCCGGCGGTAACTATAACCGTCCTATGGTAGCGAAATTCCTTGTCGGGTAAGTTCCGACCTGCACGAATGGCGTAACGATTTGAGCGCTGTCTCAACGAAGGACTCGGCGAAATTGCAATGCCAGTGAAGATGCTGGCTACTCGTGGCTGGACGAGAAGACCCCGTGAAGCTTTACTACAACTTGATATTGGGTTGATATTTCACATGTTCAGTGTAGGTGGGAGCCTGCCGTTTCGGTAGGCGACAATGAGACACCACCCTTGTGCTGTATTAATTCTAATTCCGATTAATCGGAAGACAGTATCTGGCGGGTAGTTTAACTGGGGCGGTTGCCTCCCAAAAAGTAACGGAGGCGTTTACAAAGGTTGGCTAGTTCCGGATGGAAATCGGAACGATAGTGTAAAGGCATAAGCCAGCTTTACTGCAAGACCTACAAGTCGAGCAGTTACGAAAGTAGAACTTAGTGAACCGACCGTGGCTCATAGGAGCGCGGAAGACCAACGGATAAAAGCTACTCCGGGGATAACAGGCTTATCTCTCCCGAGCGTCCACAGCGACGGGGAGGTTTGGCACCTCGATGTCGGCTCATCGCATCCTGGGGCTGAAGAAGGTCCCAAGGGTTCGGCTGTTCGCCGATTAAAGCGATACGCGAGCTGGGTTCAGAACGTCGTGAGACAGTTCGGTCTCCTATCCGCCACGAGCGTTGAAATCTGAGGAAACCCTTCCCTAGTACGAGAGGACCGGGAAGGACGAACCTCTAGTGTACCAGTTGTTCCACCAGGGGCATTGCTGGGTAGCTACGTTCGGCATGGATAAGTGCTGAAAGCATATAAGCGCGAAGCCAGTTTCAAGATTAGATTTCTTAGATACCTAGAAGATGACTAGGTTGATAGGCTCTAAGTGTAAGTGTGGCAACACATTTAGCTGAGGAGTACTAATATATCATTTTTAATTTCGGCTTTTTATTTAGAAGATTTGATAAAAATAGGTTAAATAAACCTGATGAATTGATTATGTCTCTATAATATTATTTATTTCAGTGCAGAATTTCCGGTACCTCTAGCGAAGGGGTTACACCTGTTCCCATCCCGAACACAGCAGTTAAGCTCTTCAGCGCCGATGATACTCTTTATGGGGAAAGTAGGTCGGTGCCGGGTATTGTGCACTGAAAAATTTAAGAGAAAATAAAAAGACCCGTTAATAACGTTTTTTAACGCTACTCACGGGTCATCATCAGGCTTATTTAGCCTATTTTTTATTTGAAATTAATCTTAATCCAAGTTATAATATTATAATTAACTTAAATTTTATGACTCAAGTTGTTATTTTAGCGGCTGGCAAAGGCAAGCGCATGCAATCTGATTTACCTAAAGTCATGCACACTTTAAATGGCCAGCCGATGATTGATTATTTAATTCAAAGCGTAATTAATTCTGGTTTAACTTCTAAACCAATTTTAATTATTAATCCTGAAAGCGACTTAATTCAACAACATCTAAGTGATAAATGTTATTATGCTATCCAGTCTCAACAGCTTGGCACCGGCCATGCTTTGGCTTGTGCTAAAGATTTGTTAATTCAACAATCTATCGATAATGTGGCAGTTTTAAATGGCGATGGTCCACTTGTTAAAACAACTACTCTGCAAAAATTACATCAAATTCATCAAGAACATCAAAGTGTTTTAAGCATGTTAACTGTTAAAGTGCCTAATTTTGAAAATCAATGGCAAACCTTTGAAAAAGGTGGACGCATTTTGCGTAATAATCAAAACCAAATTATTGGCATTAGAGAATTTAAAGATGCCACCGATGACGAAAAACAAATTACCGAAATTAATCCCAGTTTATTTATGTTTCAAACCGACTGGCTATGGAAAAATATTGATCAATTAAATAACCAAAATAATTCCAACGAATATTATATTACCGATTTGGTTGGCTTAGCAATTCAACAAGGACATCAAATTCCAACTGTTCAAATTCCGCCCGAACAGGGTATAGGTATTAATACTCAAGAACATTTGAAGCTAGCTGAACAAATTTTAAATCAAAATCTTTTTTAAAAATCATATATGCAATTTATTGCCGACCTCCATATTCATTCAAAATACTCTAGAGCAACTTCAAAAAATTCTGATTTAAAAAATCTAGACCAATGGGCAAAAATTAAGGGCATTGATATTTTAGCTACTGGCGATTATACTTTTCCAGCTTGGTTTAATGAGATTAAAACCAAACTTCAACCCTTAGATAATGGTTTATTTATTTTAAAAAAGCCCATCGCCCAACCTGACAAAAAACTCTATTTTATTTTATCAACTGAGATTAGTTGTATTTATAAAAAAAACGATCAATGCCGTCGCATCCATGTTTTAATTTTATTTCCTGATTTAAAAAGTGTTAAAAAATTTAATGTTAAATTAGATAAAATTGGTAATATTAAATCTGACGGCCGCCCCATTCTAGGTTTAGACGCTAAAGTTTTGGCCCAAATCGCCTTGGAAATTAATGATCAAGCTTTAATTATTCCAGCTCATATTTGGACACCATGGTTTTCACTTTTTGGTTCTAAATCAGGCTTTAATTCAATCGAGGAATGTTTTGAAGATTTAACTCCGTATATTTTTGCAGCTGAAACCGGCTTATCATCAGACCCAGCCATGAACTGGCAATGGTCACATTTAAATCGTTTAAGTTTAGTTTCTAATTCCGACGCTCACTCGCCAGAAAATTTAGGTCGTGAAGCCAATGTTTTTAATTTTGATCAACCTAGCTATGATAATATTTATCAAACTTTAAAAAATAAAGATAAAAATAAATTTTTACATACTCTAGAATTTTATCCTCAAGAAGGCAAATACCACTACGACGGCCATCGTAAATGCAATGTCTGCTTTTCTCCTCAAGAAACTTTAAAAAATAAAGGTATCTGCCCAGTTTGTAAAAAACCGTTGACCGTAGGAGTCTCATATCGCATCACCGAATTAAGCGACCGCCAACCAGGTTTTAAACCCACCAATTCTATTCCCTTTAAAAATTTAATCCCGCTTAAAGAAATTATTGCTCAAGTTTTTAACTGCGGTACTAAAACCAAAAAAGTTGCTCAAGAATATGATAACTTAATTAAACACGGCCAAAATGAATTTAATATTTTATTAGATTTAAATGAAGCTCAGCTAAAAAATATAACCACTCCGGAAATTACCCAAGGCATTTTAAATATGCGCCAAGGTAAAGTTAAAATTCAAGAGGGCTATGATGGAATTTATGGTATAATTAATGTGACCGATTCTATTAATAAAATACAACAAAATAATTTATTTTAATTTTATGGCTCAAGTCGTAGATGGAAAAAAAATAAGTCAACAAATTTTAACCAGACTTAAAAAACAAGTGATTGGTTTAAAAATTAAACCCCATTTAGCTGTGGTTTTAGTCGGCAATGATCCGGCCTCTAAACTTTATGTTAATCGAAAAGCTAAAGTCGCTGAATCAATTGGTATAAAATTTATTTTAGAAAAATTACCGGCCACTATTTCTCAAAATAAATTAATTGTAGCTATTCAAAATTTACAGCAAAAAAATAAGTTACAAGGTTTAATTGTTCAATTACCATTACCATCAAAAATATCAACCGATGAAGTTTTAAATGCTATTCAACCTAATATTGATGTCGATTGTTTAACTGAAATCAACTTAGGAAAATTAATTACTGGCAATTATAATTTTATTCCGCCCACGATTGGAGCTATTTTAGAAATTTTTAAAAGATATAAAATTAAATTAGAAAGTCAACATATCGTTGTTGTTGGTGCTGGTCGTTTAGTCGGCAAACCTTTGATTAATATGCTTTTGAATTCCAAGGCGACAGTAAGTGTCTGTAATGCCAAAACTAAAAATTTAAAAAAAATCACTCAACAAGCTGATATTTTAATCACTGGCGTGGGTAAAGCTAAAATAATTAGCCAAGATTATATTAAAAAAGGTGCCGTTGTTATTGATGCTGGCTCGTCTTTTGTTCATCATAAATGTTGTGGCGATGTTAATTGTGACAAAATTAAACACAAAGCTAAATTAATTACCCCCACCCCTGGCGGTGTTGGTCCTATCACCGTGGCTAAACTTTTGGAAAATACGATTAACAATTGTTAAAAAATATATTACCTAATTTAATTTTTTATTTGTTTGAAGTGAAATTATTAAAATCATTCCGATCTAAAGACGGAAAAACAATTAAATACCTACAACTAACAAACGATAATCACATTATTGAAACCGGGTACTATGATATAGACGAACATATTGTTTGTATTTCTTCGCAAATTGGCTGTGCCATGGGTTGTCTTTTTTGTGCCACAACAAATCCAGACGACTCATCCAACAATAAAAGTTTTATACGTAATTTAAGTTCAAATGAAATAATACAACAAGTGGATAATATTCTCTTACCTTTAAAAAATCTGAAAAAATTTGATGCAAAAAAAATATTATTTTCATACATGGGAATGGGTGAGCCATTTCTCAATTATACAAACACGATAAATAGTATTAAAAAACTTATTGAAAAATTCCCCAATTCCAGAACAACAATATCCACCTTAGGGATTAATCCGACGTTAATGAGAAAACTCGCACACGAAAAAATAAATACCGTTCTAAATCTTCATCTATCGTTACACGCACCAACAGATGCGTTACGCAAAAAAATATTACCAAAAGCACAAAAAATACAACCAGCTCTAAGGGCATTAAAATATTTTTCATCTGTCAAAAACATATCCTCAAAAGTTAACTATGTTTTAATTGCCGGTCTTAATGATTCACCAAAACACGCTTTTGAATTAGCTAATTTACTCAAACCATATCCATTTATAATTAAATTAAGCAATTTAAACGATTTTAATAACTTAAAATCTTCTAGCCAAAAAACTTTTAATCTCTTTAAAAAAATACTTAATACAGAGGGAATAAAAACTTGCGAATTTATTTCAACTGGCACTGATGTTAAAGCGGGATGTGGGCAATTAAGAAGACATTATTATAATAAAAATACTAAATAAAATTTTGTTTAAAAAAAACAAAAAAATGAGCTTAGACTCATTTTTTTTATTTGGTGGGCGCGCGAGGAGTTGAACCTCGGACCTCGTCATTATCAGTGACGCGCTCTAACCAACTGAGCTACGCGCCCAAATTCCTACTTTTAATTTTGTAAAAAATTCAATCGCTTTAAATAAGCAAATAATTAATTTTTTTTATGCTTTTTATATTTTAAACTTATTTATTAAAAAAATCAAGTCTTAAAACTCGATTTTTTTGTTTTTGCTTTAACAACTAGAAAATGACAAGAAACAGATCGACCGTAATACATAACCACTAATTGTGATCGATTTGTCTCCTTAGAAAGGAGGTGATCCATCCACAGCTTCCGCTACGGATGCCTTGTTACGACTTCGTCCCTGTTATCGATCCTACCTTCATCCGACTAATGTCAGCTTTCGGGTATTACCGACTCCCTTGACGTGACGGGCGGTGAGTACAAGACCCGAGAACGTATTCAACGCGCCGTGGCTGATACGCGTTTACTAGCGATTCCAGCTTCATGAGGGCGAATTTCAGCCCTCAATCCGAACTGAGACCAGTTTTGATGGGATTGGCTCCATCTTACGATTTGGCTGCCCACTGTACTGGCCATTGTAGCATGTGTGTAGCCCAGGACATAAGGACCATGCTGATTTGACGTCATCCTCTCCTTCCTCCCTGTTGTTCAGGGCAGTCTCCTATGGTACATGAAACATAGGACAAGGGTTTCGCTCGTTACCCGACTTAACGGTACATCTCACGACACGAGCTGACGACAACCATGCAGTACCTGTCTAACCACTAAGACTTTTCCTTTCAGAAAAGACATAGGATAGATGTCAAGTCCTGGTGAGGTTCCTCGCTTATCGTCGAATTAAACCACATGCTCCACCGCTTGTGCGGGTCCCCGTCTATTCCTTTGTGTTTTAGCCTTGCGGCCGTACTCCACAGGCGGGATACTTAACGCGTTAGCTTTTTTAAAACGACACTGATAGGGTCGATACTACCAATGTCTAGTATCCATCGTTTACGGCGTGGACTACTGGGGTATCTAATCCCATTCGCTCCCCACGCTTTCGTACTTGAGTGTCAGAAACAAACTAGCAAGCTGCCTTCGCCTTTGGTGTTCTTGCTGATATCAACGGATTTAACCCCTACACCAGCAATTCCGCTTGCTTCTTTTGTTCTCTAGCCTAAAAGTTTTCTCAGCTGATCTGGTGTTAAGCACCAGGCTTTAACCAAGAACTTTTTAAACCACCTGCGTACGCTTTACGCCCAATAAATCCGGATAACGCTTGCCACCTACGTCTTACCGCTGCTGCTGGCACGTAGTTAGCAGTAGCTTATTCCTAAGGTACCCTCAATTCCAAAAAGGAACTTGTTCCCTTAGAAAAGTGTTTTACGCCCCGAAGGGCTTCTTCACACACGCGGCGTCACTCCGTCAGCCTTGCGGCCATTGCGGAAGATTCCTGACTGCAGCCTCCCGTAGGAGTATGGCCAGTGTCTCAATGCCATTGAGGCGGGTCGATCTCTCAATCCCGCTACCCGTCGTAGCCTTGGTAAGCTTTTACCTTACCAACAAGCTGATAGGACATAAGCTCCTCCCTAAGCGCCGAAACTTTACTCTTTAAACCAGGGCTTAAAGAGACTATCAGGTATTATCCCAGATTTCTCCGGGTTATGCCTGTCTTAGGGGTAGATTACTAATGTGTTACTCACCCGTCTGCCTCGTATAAATACGAACGACTTGCATGCCTTAGGTACGCCGCCAGCGTTAATCCTAAGCTAGGATCAAACTCTCATAGAATAGAATATTGTTTGATTTAATTTGAACTATTTCTTGTCATTTTTCAGTTGTTAAAGTTCTTACCAATATATATTAATGTTTATTTAAAATCATGTCAAGTGTTTTGGCTGTGTTTTTCTTGCCAAAGTTGAATAGCTTGGTGATTACCAGATAATAACACTTGAGGAACTTTTAATTCTTTTTTAAAACCTTTTTTATTTTTAAAAATAATTTTTCCTGGTCGAGTATATTGTGGATATTTTTTATAACCCGGCCGATAAAATGTATCGCGCTTAAATGATTCCGCTTTTCCTAAAACTCCTGGAATTAAACGGCTAATTGTGTCGACTACTATCATAGCTGGTATTTCTCCGCCTGTCAAGACGTAATTACCGACAGAAATTTTTAAATCTACCAACTTGTTTATCCGCGCATCTAAACCCTCATAATGACCGCAAATCATAATCAATTGATCTAATTTACTTAAACCCTGAGCTTGCCGTTGAGTAAATTCTTTTCCGCCTGCTTCAAACAAAATAACTTTACTTTTAGACTTACGTTTAATTCGGCTTAATGTCCGATAAACCGGTTCGAATTTTAAAACCATACCGACCCCACCGCCGTAAGGTTTGTCATCAACCGTATGATGTTTATCTGTTGTAAATTGACGGATGTCGTGTAAATTAATTTTAATTTTTTTATTGGCCTGAGCTTTTTTTAAAATACTTGAATTAAAATACGATTCAAAGGCCTGTGGAAAAATTGTTAAAATATCGAATTGCATTTTTCAGTTAAACAAAAACCGTAACGCTAAGCATTACGATTTTTGTTTTATATTTAAATGGACGTTTATAACTTTAAATCGTCAACACTGTCAACTTTTTCTTCAGTAGCTGGTTTAACAGCTCTTTGTGAACCTTCTGGTTCTTCAATTTTCAAGTTGACACGAGCATTGTTTTTAGCTCCGATAATGCGAATAAGAGTTCTCAATGATCTGGCTACTTGGCCTGAACGACCAATAACTTGACCCATATCCTCAGGATTAACCTTGAGTGAAAGTAAAACTCCCATTTCATCGACGGTTCTATCAACAACTACATCTTTAGGATTGTTGACAATAGCTTTAACTATATATTCAACAAATTCTTTATCTTGTACTTGAGTCATTTTTCTTAACTTACGGAAATAATTAAATGATCAAACTGTCGACCTAAGATTCTCGCTGAAAGTCAGCGATACTTCTTAACAGCTATCATACATATATACTAGCAAAATATCAAATACCTGTCAATTGAAACCTGTGGAGAAAATGTTAATTATTTTCTGATGTTTCTGCTGGTGCTGATTGATCTTTTTGATCGGTGACCGGTGTTTCATTTTTTTCAGCTGTTTCAACTGGAGCTTCTTGAGTTAAATTAGATTCAACTACTGGCTCTGCATTTTCTAAATTCTCAGCTGAAATTTCAGCAGTTGTTTCGGCTGGTATCTCCTCGGTTATTTTTTCTGCAATTTGATCCTTATTCTCATCTGGCGTATTCGTAATGCTTGGAGTTTCCGTCTTTGTGGTTTTTTCTTCTGTAGTCGTCTCGGCCTCTGCTTGTTTTTTGCCTCGCGTAGCTTTTACTTTAGGACCATCAATTACTTTTTCATCGACTAATAAATTATGAACTGTCGGTGAAGCTTGTGCGCCATTTGATAACCAATATTTAATTCTATCAGCTTTTAATTCTTTTTGACTAGGATTTTGACGTGGATTATAAAAACCCAAGCTTTCAATAAAGCTTCCTTTCATGTCTCGATGCTGTTCAGAAACTACCAAACGATAAGTTGGTTGTTTTTTCTTGCCAAAACGCATTAAACGAATTTTTAACATAAATATCTTTTTTTAGTTAATAAAAAATCCAGTTAACCTGAATAAATTTATTTTAGCGTATTTAAAAAATTTAGTCAAGGACTAACCTAACAAACTGTCTTTTACCAACCTGTAAAACCATATTATTTTTAATTTCAATTTCATCAATCCCATTCACAACTTGTTGATCAATCTTAACCCCTTTTTGTTCAATTAAGCGTCTGGCTTGCCCTTTGCTTTTAACTAAACCCGTTGCAACTAATAAATCTAAAATGTCCATTGAGCTGTGTTGAACTTTAAATTCAGACATCTCATCGGGCAAATCTTTATTTTTAAAAATTTTAGCAAATTCTACTTCGGCTTGTTTGGCTTTATCAACTCCGTGATAAAAGGCTACCACCTCTAAGGCTAGTTTAATTTTGTAATCGCGTGGATTAACCCCACCATCCATGGCTTGTTTGAATTTGGTAATTTCTGCCAGATCTAACCGCGTGCACAATTCAAAACCCGGCAAAATCATCTCATCTGGCCAGCTCATTATTTTACCAAACATCTCTTGGGGACTATCTTTTAAAGTAATCATATTGCCCTCAGTTTTACCCATTTTCTTGCCAGTTGGATCTTCTAACAATTTGGTAGTTAAAACAAATTTTTCTTTGTCTTTCAATTTTTTCATTAAAGTTCGACCAGCTAGCATATTAAACATCTGATCATTGCCACCAATTTCACCATCAACTCCCATGGCGACTGAATCGTAAGCTTGCATTAATGGATAATATAATTCGTTTAAATATAAATCTTTTTCTTTTTCCATCCTTTTTTTAAACATATCACGATTTAAAGTTTGTTGAACCGTAAAGTGTGTTGATAATTTTAAAAAATCAACTAATTTCATTTTATTCCACCACCTCGAATTATATTCAAACTTAGTCTGTCTTAAATTTAAAATTTTGCTAATTTGTTTTTTATAATTTTTAGCATTATTTTTAACTTGTTGGTAAGTTAATATTTGACGCGCTTCTTGTTTGCCGGTCGGATCACCAATTTGTCCAGTAAAATCACCAATTAAAACAATTACTTGGTGTCCTAGTTCCTGAAATTCTCTCATTTTCATCAATGGAATAGCATGACCTAAGTGTAAGTCTGGTCCCGTTGGATCAATACCTAGATATAGTTTTAATTTTTGGCCTGATTTTAATTTAGATTCTAAAAAATCGGCTGATGGATAGATATTTTCCACGCCTCGGGTTAATAAATTTTTGATTTTTTGATTGTTTGTTGATATCATATATTTTAATTATATCAATAATTGGCTTTAAAAACAAGCCAATTTAAAAGGTCTCGCTAGAAGCGAGACCCTGTTAATCCTGTTTTTGTCGACGTGAATCACGATTTTTCTTGGCTAAAAACTTCGTGCCTTTTCTGTCATACAAATGATAGAGCAAGTAACCCCATTCTCTCAACCAATTTTTGAAAGAATTTTTATATTTAACCGGACAAATCCCAACTAGCAAGCCATAACCATACAAGAAAGTAATCCACATTCGCATAGCGTGTTGCTGTTGAGTTACAACTGTAATTTCATAGTCTGACTCTAGATCTAAAATTTTTTGAAGACTTAATCTTATGTTTTCAAAAGTGTCTAAAGATTGATCTTCAATTATAATATCAGAGGCAGAAACGCCATTTTCCTCAAACCATTGAGCCATTAAAGTTCCGGCTGGCTGAGTTTGTATTTTGGGTTTAGAACAAATTCCACCAGTCACTAAAACTTTACTATAGACCCCTGTTTGCCAAAGTTCTAAAGCCTTTTTACATCTCAAGAGTGTATCAGTCCCCTCTAAACAATCAACTGGATTAATTTTGCCACTTGGCACTAATAATATTTTCACGTTAACTCCTAGTTTTTTTATTTGAAAGATCAAAAAATATTTTTTATTTAAAACCAAGTTATCATATTTTAAAAAACATGTCAAGATTAAATATTTTCAACTAAGCTATTTTCTGCTATAATATTATAATTAAATTTTTATATGCCCATACCTCAATTATCATCATCTAAATCACCGCGCGACTGGAGTAAACGTCAAATCAACCAGCGTTCAAGTTTTATTCCTCATAAAAAAAGACCCAACGCGCCTAAAACTTTTAATTATAAATATCGCCGACCAGGCAGTTGCCGATCTAATTTTAAAATTAGCCCTCAATTAATTAAACGTCTAATTCCTGTTGGTTTAATTTTATTTCTCATTGCCACAATTTTTTTACTCGGTGCTTTTGCTTGGTATAGCCGCGATTTACCCGACCCCAACCATCTATTAGATCGCTCAGTTGCTCAAAGTACTAAAATCTATGACCGCACCGGTGAACATGTTTTGTATGAAGTTCATGGTGATCAAAAAAGAACATTGTTAGAACTAGACCAAATCCCCGATTATGTAAAATGGGCCACGATTGCCGCCGAGGATAAAGATTTTTATCATCACAAAGGTTTCAGCTTGTGGGCTATTTTTCGTACCGCCATTACTAATGTTTTAAAAGGTCAAACAGCTGGCGGCTCAACTTTAACCCAACAATTTGTTAAAAATGCTATTTTATCCAAAGAAAAAACTTACAGTCGCAAAATCAAAGAATTAATTTTATCTTATCAAATTGAAAAAAAATTCTCCAAGGATGAAATTTTAAAAATGTATTTAAACGAAATCCCTTATGGCTCAACGGCTTATGGTGTTGAATCGGCGGCTCAAACTTTTTTACATAAATCCACAACCGAATTAACCCTGGCTGAGGCCGCTACCCTAGCTGCCATGCCTCAATCTCCAACTTATTATTTTAATAATCAAGATGTTTTACTTGGTCGGCGTAATCATATTTTAAACTTAATGGCTAAAGAAGATTACATAACCAAAGATGAAGCCAAGCAGGCTCAAGATGAAATTATGGAAATTAAAACGCCACGAGAAAATATTGATGCACCGCACTTTGTCATGTATATTAAAGAACTTTTAACTAAACGCTATGGCGAACGTACTATTGAAAATGGTGGTTTTAAGGTTTATACAACTTTAGACTTTGATAAACAAAAAATGGCTGAAGAAATTATTCAACAAGAAATGGAAAAACGTGGCGAGCAATATAATGCCAGTAATGCTGCCATGGTTTCACTCAATCCTAAAACTGGTGAAATTTTAACCATGGTTGGCTCTAAAGATTTTTTTAATGAAGAAATTGATGGCCAAGTTAATGTAACTTTACGCCCTCGTCAACCAGGTTCGTCCTTAAAACCCTTTGTTTATACTCTAGCCTTTGATAATGGTTATCAACCTGAATCAATTCTTTTTGATTTAGAAACTAATTTTGGCTCCAGTGGTGATGGTGGTAATTATATCCCCCACAATTACGACACTGAAAGTCATGGTCCAGTTTCCTTACGTCAAGCTTTAGCTGGCTCATTAAATATTCCAGCAGTTAAATTGTTATATTTGGTTGGCCCAGAAGATGTTTTAGATTTATTAAAAGACTTCGGTTATTCTACTTTAAAATCAGCTGAGCACTATGGTTTAAGTTTAGTCCTCGGTGGTGGCGAAGTTAAACTTCTTGAACACACCGCTGCTTATGGTGTTTTAAGTCAAGAAGGATTAAAATATGACACTCAGGCTATTTTAAAAATTGTAGATGATAAAGATGAAATTTTGTTTGAATTTAAACCCGAAGAAGCTAAATCCAAACGTGTTTTAAATAAAAAAACAGCTCAAATTATTAATAATGTATTATCTGATAATCAAGCCCGCGCTTATGTTTTTGGTTTAAACTCTTCTTTACAACTTGGCGATCGCCCGGTTGCAGCTAAAACCGGTACCACCAATGATTATCGCGATGCTTGGACAATTGGTTACACTCCCTCGTTGGTGACTGGCGTTTGGGTGGGTAATAATGACAACTCTGAAATGAAACGAGGGGCTAGTGGTAGCGTCATGGCTGGACCAATTTGGCACAACTTTATGCAACAAGCTTTAGAGAAACAACCAATTGAAAAATTTTCTGATATGCCAGACTTACCAGAAATAGATAAGCCGATGTTAAACGGTCAAATTGGTAATGAGCAAATAGTTAAAATTGATAAAATTTCTGGCAAATTGGCAACGGATTTTACCCCTGTCAGTATGATTGAAGAAAAAACCTATTTTGATGTCCATAGCATTCTGTATTATGTAGATAAAAACGATCCACTCGGTCCTGCTCCGGATAAACCCGAAAAAGATTCTCAATTTGAAAAATGGGAAGAGACTATTCGCCATTGGGCTGAAGAGAATAATTATAACCAAGAACAACCACCCACCGAATATGATGATGTCCACATACCTGGTAGTCAACCTGAAATTCAAATTATCTCACCCCAAGCCAATAACACGTTTAATGAAACCATTCAATGTCAAGCAACAGCCAATGCCAAACAAGGAACCATTTCCCGGGTTGAATATTATGTTGATAATCAATTTATTGGCGCTTCTAAGTCCCAACCTTACTACATGTTAAATACCAACGCTTTTAATTTATCATCCGGGCAACATATCTTAAAAGCCGTTGCTTATGATCAATTTGACAACAGCGCTAGCCAAGAAGTTAATTTTAATTATACTAATAATAGTTATAATATTAATCAACCTACAGTTTTTTGGTTTAACCCTCAAGCTAATCAAACTTTAAATTCAACTGACTTCCCCATAAATATTTCGGCCTCAGTTAGTTTTAATCGACCAATCTATCAAATTAAATTCTATTATCAAACCGGCGATCAAACTAATTTAATTGGCACCTTAACGAATCCCGAATCTTTGTCACATTTATATTTAACCTGGCCAGAGGCCCCTTCGACTGGCAATTATCAGCTCTATTTAGAGGTGGTTGACAATCGCCAAAATACTTATGTTAGTCCTAAAATAAATATTACTCTAAAATAAAAAAATTGACATTAAAAATAAAAAAGCTTAATATAAATTAATATTAAAAAACTTTAAAAAATTAAACACATGAACGAAACATTAATCAAAATCAAAAATGCTAATAAAACTAAATTAGTAACAGTTGCCCTAGTTAGCCTAGCGGTTATTGGCTCTGTCGCTGCTGGCCTTCTTTTGGCTAATAAAATAAAAAATACCAGAGTAGATCGTCTTTATGGTTATTCTTATGGTTATACTTTACCTTATAGTTGTATAAATTTACCACCCTTAAAAGGGGATGCTAATTGCAATGGTAAATATGACAAAGAAGATTTTAATCTTATTCAGACTTTTATTAAAAACCAGACTTCTGCCAAAAAGAAGGAAGTGAATGCTAAAAAATCTTGCGTAGCTGAATGTTTTATTAAAGCAAATGATATGAATTCTGACCATTTTATTACTGTGAAAGACGCTCAACTAGTCAAAAAACTTATCCGCTAATTTTACCATCAAAAAAAGAAGTTTTTTAAAAAACTTCTTTTTTTATATTAATTATTCAACTAATAACAAATAAATAAATAAAAATATTCGTTTATTTTTTTAAAACACTGGTTATCTAGGGTTGGATCAATAAAAGATGTTTGACTTTTATAAATCAAGAGGAATTGTTTATATTGACTTAACATTTCTACTTGCTTATTTATATCTGCCAGCCAAAAAATCTGCCACTTTTCTAAACTCCACCTATCTTGTAACCCTGGGGCAATAATTTCATGGTCGGAAAACCCATATAACCAACTTGCATAATATGAATCAGGAACAAAAATCTTAACTTGGGGATAATAATTTCTCATTTGTTGAATATTTTTCAACTCTGTCTGACTAATTAAAGATTGTTGAGCTGTAACTAAAGTAAAAAAATAAACTGCTATTAAAAAATAAACGCCTCCAGCTAGCCATTCAAATTTTTTAAAATAATCTGTTTTAATTAATAAATTACTAAAACCATAACCGGCTAAAATAATTATACCTAAATCTAAAAAACCAATTAGCCGAGTATAAAAAATAAACTTACCCAAAACTAAAGCCCCCAAAATTAAAGTATAAATCACAATTATATTAATTTTTTTCTTTTTAATTAAATCTATTAAACCCAAAACAGCTAAGGGCAGATAAAAACAACTATAAATTAAATACTGTGACCATTCAATAAAGCTCCCTTGACGAATAGCAAAAAAATCATAATAAGCCTCAAAATTGCTTGCAATTTGTTGCCATAAATAAATTATTAAACCTCTATTAAACCAACTAAAAAATAAACTTAATAAAATTAAACCAACCAATAAATAATATTTAAATTTATAATCACTAACTATTAAATAAATAATTAAAACTAAAATAATTAAAAAGAAAGAAGTTCTATGGCTAAATAATAAAAACAAAATTAAAAACAAAGCTAAGCCCAAACCTGTTTTATTTTTTAAAGACAATAAATTTAAAATAGCAAAAATAATCACTAAGCCCAGAATATTTTTCCAAAAAACATGCCAGTAAATTAAAAATTGCGTTAAGGATAAGCTATAAAATAAAATCGACCACCAAGCAGTTGATTGATTAAAGTGTTTTTTGGCTAAAATATAAATCAACCAACCCAATAAAATTGACATTAAAATTGGAAACAAATATAAAATCATCCAATTGGTCCAGCCTAACCTTATTAAACCTCTAGTTAACCATCGAGAACCCAAAGATTCAATTAAAGTTAAATCGAAACTTAAATTTTTTAATCTTGATAACCAACCAACCTGATGATCCTTAACTAACTGACTTTGATCTATCTTAATTATCATTGGCGTGGTTTGATTTTGCGATAGAAATTGTCTCTCTTTATTAATATTATAATTATAAAATCCAGTATCATAGCCTAACGGGTGTTGACCATATAAAATAAAGGGTAAAAAATGACTAATTAAAATTAGCATTAACGGCAAAATCAACCAAGTTATAGAAATATTTTTAAATTTTATTTTATTTTTTGGCTGACCATAAAAAAACCAATAGCCTAATAATAAACTCAGAACAATAAAAATTAATTGCCACCACCAAAACAAAGACAAACTAATTAAAAATATAATTAATCCATAAACTAAAAAACTTATTTTAATTTTAGATAAAAATTTTATCATCATAAAATATTATAACTCAATAAATTTGTTCTAGCCATTTTTCAAACAAAAAAGTAGCCTGTTTTTCCAAGCTACTTTTTTTATTTTAATTATTTAATTTTTACAAACCAATCTCTTCACTTTTATCAATAGCTGGCACTGGAGCATCAATTTCTACTCCCTCCTGCATTAAACGAATTGGACCATAAATCTCTTCTTGTTGCCAAAAATCTTTAGCTAAGGGCACCACCACTTTCTCCTGATAAAAATACTCATTTTGGGGCTTGTTAATGATTGGAAAAACCCAGGCTGGCACCAATAATTCGTCGGATTGATTATTTTCATAACGCCAAATTTTTATATAAGCTAATTCCGGCGTATCAATATTTATTTGAACAATCTGCGAATCTTCATTTTTATACATCGGATTAGCACCACCTTGTTGGGCATATTTTAAAATTTGTTGTATGTCTGTTTCTAAATTATAACTTGAGCTTTGATAAATTTGGGTTTCTAAATTATTAACACTACTAACGGCTTGTTGACGTAAATTTAAACTTACCTCAATGCCCTGTTTAAAACCACGTTGATCATAAACATTTAAACCATTGATTTGTAGGGGGTAAATCACTGACAAATAATCACTCACATAATCAACGGTTTCAATCCAATAGGGTAAAGGTTGTATTTCTCCCGGACCATAAGAACTTAAATCAACACCATGTTCTTGTAAAAATTGATCGCTAAGATGAATTAATTCTTGTGGTTGAATTAAATAGTTTTTGACTAAATTTTTTATTTCTCGATTACAATCATCTCCGCGACAATCAATTTCTAAAGTTGGCCAGGTCTGCCAATTTTGATAAAGTGAAATGCGTCCTTCTTCTGTGCTAACCGCCAAACTATAACCTTTGTCTTTTTTTTCTACCGCACTTAAATTAGTAATCTCTAAATTAGTAAAAGCTTTTAAATTTAACATCTCAAAATTTAACCCCTGCAAAATTCGACCCAATTGCTGACCAGCTTGGCCACCCTTAACTCTTTTTAAAACATCTAGACTTTGAAGAGTTTGTTCTAATTCCTGACCAAGATAATTAAATTCAAAAATTGTTGGTTGATAAATCATTGACATCTCTTTTGTTCCTTGTGAATCAATAACTGGCATGGCTGGTGTCGTAACATTTCCGCCACCACCCAAGCCCTTAACTTCTCTAACATTTAAGGCTTGATCATCAGCTTGTGAACTTAATAAACTTGAAGCTAAATTACCAAAAGCGCCTGGTTGAAGTTGATTAATTTCTACTTTTAAATTTAAAGCTAAATTAGAATCAGCTTGTGGTTTATTAAATTTCAACCACGGCCAAGCGACTATTAATAAAACCACTAAACTCGCCCCAACGACAGCCACCGGTTTTAACCACTCAAACCAGGTATTTTTTTTAACTTCATTAGCTAAAGTTGCCGCTGTTTTAGATGCTAATTGTTGTCTCAAGTTAGCAACAAAAGTTTGATCTAATTCAAATTGAGGCTGTTGTGCTAACATGGTTTGAATAATTTTAATTAATTCAGTTTCGCGCTTTTTTAAACTTGAATCTAATTGATATATTTCGTTTAAAATTTGTTGTACATTATTTTCCATATAATTATATTTTAATTAATTTAATTAAACATATTAAAACTAATAGATTAAAGTCTTGCTGACGAATTAATTTTAAAACCCGCCCCACCATCATTCTTAAACTAGCTGAAGTCTGTCCCGTAATTTGACTAATCTCTTGATAGTTTAAGCCCTGCCACACGCGTAAAATAATTATTTCCCGTTGTTGTGGCTTAAGCGTCTTTAAAAGGTTTCTAATTTTATTTAATAACTCGCGATTAACAATGTCTTGTTCAAGATCAATACCATCATCTAAATCCCAAATATCTTCAATATTAATCTCTGTTTTATATCGTCGATAATAATCAATTACACTATAACGAGCAATTTGATATAACCAGGTTGAAAAATGTGCTTTATTAACATTATAATTTTGAATATTTTTTAAAGCTTTTAAAAAAACTTCCGAAGTTAAATCCTCTGCCGTTTCCTGGTGCCAAGTTTTATAATAGATAAATTTATAAATTTTATCTACATATTCATCATAAAGCTGTGTAAAATAATCCACTTCGCCTTGCTGACATTTTTTAACTAATTGTATGATTGATAATTTTTCCATGTTAAACCGTATTTTAAAATTAATCTTGAATCTGATGGTCGATTAAATTTCCACCAAACTTTTTGTATAAATTTAAACATCTTTTCTTTATTATAACTTAATTCTAAAGTCATGACTAATTAAAATGGTTATATAATATTATACGTTTTAAAATAAAAAATGTAACAAAAAATAATTTTAAAAAACATCACCCCTTGACAAAAATATCTTTTAGCTATATAATAAACATAAGCTTAAAAACTTCTCCTTGGACAACAAGGAAGACAAATATTAAAAAGTGGATATAAAGTCGAATTTCTACGTTAATGTTTATTCTAATTAATCTTATTTTACATTCACATGCAAGGTACTATAAAAAAAATAACGGACAAAAACTTTGGCTTTATTTCACGTGAAGACAATGACAAAGATGTTTTTTTTCATGCTAACAGCCTAGAAGGCGTTGACTTTGAAGAATTACACGAAGGTGATTTAGTCACATTTGAAATTGAAAACACTCCCAAAGGAGATTCCGCTGTTCAAGTTAAAAAAGCTTAAGAGTTTTTTAACCTAACAATAAAAAAGCGACCTCGTGCGAGGTTGCTTTTTTATATGATAAATATGTTTAATTTAAAACCTACCAACAGATAGAAACATCCTCACCAATCAAATCTTTAAAATATTCCTCTACTTCATTTATTCCCCCAATATAATCAATTAAATTGTTTTCTAGAGCCATTTGGCCTAACATAGTTGAACCATCAGCTATCTTTTCGACTTGTTGAAGATCTAAATTTCTATTTTCAACAATTGTTTCAATAAAATTTTGATGTAAAATATTTACATCACGCATTAAAAGATTTTTTTCTTCTAAAGACAACGGCTTATCTTGATTGCCGGTATCCTTAAATTTACCTGAGCTTAAAGAGTTGTAAGTTAAACCATCGCGTTGATTCTGTAAACTATAATCCAAATAAGACATGGTCGCTCCGATTCCACCCACATCAGAATTTTTTGAAGCAAAAATAACATCCGCTCCTGTCGCTGCCCAATATGCAGCCGAAACTCCACCTTCCCTAATCAAGGCCACGCTCGGCTTATTCAGCCTCTTTAAAGCCAAGGCAACCTCTTCAGCCGCAACCGGATAACCACCGTAAGAATCAATTTCCAAAAGCACAGCTTTGGTGGCCTTGTCGTTTTCAGCCTCAGCTAGAGTAAAAACTATATCCTCAGAAGCTGTTTGTTTAAATTCAGAATCCTCGGCATAGGTTACCAAATCACCAAATAATTCTATACCCAAGACATTACAATCTGAACTATCGCTGTTGCTATAATAATCATCATAATAACAACCATCAAACAAAGAACAATCATAATATTGATATAAATAATCATCAACAACGAAAAGGGCTGCTATAATTATCAAAAAGAAAAAGGCAAATTTAAATATTTTTTTAATAAAACGCAAACGAAAGATTTTTGACAAGGTGGGTAAATGCTTAGCTATTAATTTGTCTTTAGTTATTTTAAATTTTGATTCACTTTTAATTTCTGGGTTCATGTGGTTAATTTTTAATTTAATAAATTATTAATATCAAGATTTTAATAATCAATTAATTTATGTTAATTCGTTAAATTTATTTTATTACGACACTATAAGAGGTTGCTTTTTGTGAGATAAAAAAATATTTTAAAACTTTTTTCCTAATACCTCTTTAAAAAATTTATTTTTAGTTTTTAGATTAATCTGATTGAAATTTAGTTATCTTTATGTATTAATTTTATTTATCTTGGCATACAGATTTTTCTGAAAAGCAAAGAATATTGAACGAATACTATCCACACTTCCAAGCGATTGTTCTGCATTTGCGATTGCGTGATATTTTAAATTAAGCAGTACCGGTAATTTTTCTTCGTCCAGTTCTTCAACTCCTTTTTCTTCGTATTTAGACAATACAAAATCTAAAAACTCTTTTTGTTTTTCATCTAGTCCTTTAAAGATTTTGTCTTTTGATTGTTTTACTCTTTGAGTTCTAGAAATTGGTTGTGTTAAAAATGATATATAGGTCAAAACATCAAAAAGATCACTCTGCTCGGCATCAATCATCTTTTGCAGTGTTCCTAATTCGTCTTTGCCAAAACCTTTTTCCGCAATACTACCTAAAAATGCTTTTCTGGTCGTTGGATTTGACCAAATCTTTCGGAGTTCTTCTTCACTCTTGAAAAATTCCGGCATAGCGCCAAACATATTATCCATAAACTCTTGAATAGAAATTGGTTTTCCGTCCGCACTATAAAACGAAGTCGAAATCATGTGTTGAATTTCACGCTCTTTTCCATCACGCAACTTTATTTTCAGTTTTTTCTTTGGTGGATTCTCACACTCGCAAGGTTCTTTTCCGCACACAGGGCATATTTTGGGCGGTTTTTCGCATACACAAGGGCTCTGTCCGCAAACATTACAAACGCGCGGTGGTTTTAATTCGCAAATACAAGGATTTTGACCACATTTTGAGCAGACTTCTTCTATCGGATCGCCATCCCATTCCGGATCGGAAAAATGCTTATAAGCATCAACAAAATCATAAATTGTAAAATATTCTTTGCCGTCAAAAAGCCTAGTTCCACGACCGATAATCTGTTTAAACTCAATCATTGAATTAATTGGTCTCATCAAAACAATATTGCGGATATTTCGCGCGTCCACGCCGGTAGAAAGTTTTTGTGAAGTCGTCAGAATCGTAGGAATTGTTTTTTCGTTATCTTGAAATTCACGCAAAAATTGTTCTCCGCGCGCGCCGTCATTGGCGGTTACTCGGACGCAATAATTTGGATCTTTGCTTTCTTTCATCTGATTTACCAAATCACGAACAGCTAAAGCATGATCTTGCGTAGCGCAAAAAACGATTGTCTTCTCATTCTGGTTTATTTCATCCAAAACAACCCGTACTCTTTTGGCTTCGCGTTCTTTAATAACAATAATTTTGTTAAAATCCGGCTCTTCATAGATTTTACCTTCTTCCACTTCACCCTCAATAATCTGGTCATCCGAAGTATAAATATAATCGTCCAGCGTAGTTTTGATTCTTTTGACTTTAAAAGGTGTCAAAAATCCATCATTCACGCCCTCTTTGAGTGAATAAGTATAAACCGGTTCGCCAAAATAGCGGTAAGTGTCCGCATTATCTTGTCGTCTTGGTGTAGCGGTTAGACCAAGTTGAACGGCAGGAGAAAAATAATCTAAAATTCCGCGCCAGTTGCTTTCATCATTCGCACCGCCTCGATGACACTCGTCAATAATAATAAAATCAAAAAAGTCTGCCGGATAATCGCCAAAATACGACGTTCCATCCGGACCACTCATAAAAGTTTGAAAGATTGTAAAATAAACGCTTCCGCTCATCGGCACTCCGCCTTTTTTGCGAATATCCAAAGGATTGATTCGTACCAGCGCATCTTTATCAAAAGCGGAGAAAGCATTGAACGCTTGATCGGCTAAAATGTTTCTATCCGCCAAAAATAAAATGCGCGGTCTTCGCGCGCCGTCTCTTTTTAGATTCCAGCGAGTTTGAAAAAGTTTCCAAGCGATTTGAAAAGCCACAGCGGTTTTTCCTGTTCCGGTCGCCATGGTCAAAAGTATTCGGTCTTTTTCTTCTGCCACCGCATTTAAAACATTATTGATAGCAATTTCCTGATAATATCTTTTGCCATATTCACCTTCGTTGGGGACGCTCACAAATTTTTCTTTCCATTCGCTCCAATCTGCAAAAGTATTATTCCAAAGTTCGTCAGGGGTTGGGAAATCGGCAATTTCGCCTTCCTCGCCGGTTTTCATGGAAATGGCGTAAATCTCTTTGCCGTTGGTGGCGTAGGTGTAATCAATATGCAGCTTTTCGGCATACGCTTTGGCTTGTGCCACTCCTTCGGTAGCAGGTAAATTCTCGGCTTTAGCTTCTATTACACTAATCTTTTGATTTTTATATACCAAAATATAGTCGGCAATCTCCGGTTTGCTTCTGGTTCCCCCTGTTTGAATTTTGCCGTCAGTAATACGAAATTCGCGTAGGACTTTTGATCCTTCGACCTCGCCCCAACCGCTCGCTTTGAGCTTCGGGTCAATATATTCGGCTCTTGTTTCTGCTTCGTTCATATTATTTATCTATCAATTATATATAATTTAAGAAAGGTTTCGATTGAACCCAAGGTGTTATCTTTTAGCCTTGCATTGCTTTCAGCTACCCATTTAGCAAAGTTATAAAGTTCTTGATTATCAACTCTTAGCCATTTTTTATTAACATGCAAAAAATAAAATAAAGTCGTCATCGCAATTCGTTTATTACCGTTTTGAAAGGGATGATTTTTTATCATTAAATAAAAAAGTATTGAGGTCTTTTTTATAAGCCCAGGATATAATTGTTTGCCATCAAAAGACTGAAAAGGTGTTTCAATAGATCGTTCTAGAGCATTTGTAAAACGTGTACTAAAATCAGGAATAGGTTCAGACCACCCCATGGTCTCTTGAGCCAACCTATAGGCAACATATTCAATATCTTTTATAGTTAGTCGTTCTATTCTCATAGGATTATTCTTTACCTAACAATTGAAGCGTTTTGCTATATTCATTTATAACCCTTTCGACAGCTTCTTGAATTTCTCTTTTTTCTTTTTCTGTTAAAGCTCTTGCGTGATTTCCTTTGGTAATTTCGTCAATATAATCCATAGAAATCACATAAGAATGTCCAATTTTTTCAGCGGGAATTTGTTCTTTTTTGATTCGTTTAAAAACGGCAATTCGGCTTATCCCTATGATTTTAGCTAATTCAGCTACTGAAACATAAGTTTTTTTTGTTTTTTTTGTCATAAATGTTTGTTAACCTTAATATACTATAAGGTTAACAGATGTTAACTTATATGTCAAGCAGGGTTAACAAGGATTAACAAAACTACAATTCCCCACTAAACGCCCTCTTTAAAACCGACTTTTTCAACTCCTCCAAATCAGCTAATTTCTGTTGGTAAATCGTTTCCAGTTTTCTGGTTTCAGCAGAAAGCGCGTCTAGTTTAGCGACGATGGATTTTTGTTCGGTAATTGATAACGGAAGAAATATTCTGTGTTTTTCTATTTTTTCAATCGTCAAAGCATTATATGCTGAACCTTTAGATAATTTATTTATTTGCTCAACAAATGACATCAAAACAAATTTTAAATAATGGGGATCAACTGAATTAAAGTTTTTGAACCAGAGTATATTTCCATCTTTAAAATAAAATTCCTCTTCATTTTTTACTACGCATATTTCACCAATCGTTCCTACTGCAGTCATTAGGATATCTCCGACCAGTGGTACTCCAAAAACGTCTTTTATTTCTTTGTATCTTTTTGGGGAAATATATAACTCAAGTGTAATATTTTTGTTGTGTGCAAGCTCTTTAATTTCTTTAATTCTATAAAAAGGAACGCCGTTTTTTACATATTCTTTTTTGAATATTCGTTTACTCGATGTTATTTTACCAAGTTCCTCAAGCCTTTTTTCTTCCCAATTTTCTCCCTGATTCGCAAAAACACTCTGCAAATACGATTCAAAAAGCTCTTTGGCGTTTTGAAGATTTTTTTCCGCATTTTCTTCCGCCATCGCCACATCCGCAAAAACCTCATCCAAAATTTTTACGATGCGGTGTTGTTCGGGGAGGGGCGGGAGAGGAATTTTTACTAAACCTAAATTTTTTCTACTAATTCTTTTTCGAGTGGTGCCTGTCGTCTTTTGCTCAACTTCACTTAAATAACTATTTGATTGGGTGTAATAATTTAAAAATTTGGGGGAAGTGTTTTTATTTAATCTTAAAATACTGCAGTCAACAGCGGTGATCATTTTTTCACCTATTTCAGGCAAGATGCAAGCCCTTCCGACAGGGTCGGGCAATCGTGAAATCAAAATATCTCCTTTATAAATTTCCGTGCATTTTAATCGCTTAAAAGTTTTCTCAGAAATATAACGTGCTTTTTCTCCACGATCTTTAAAAAAACCCTGACCGATATTTCCAGTTTGAATCAGTCGTATACCATCAGACGATTGGTCTTTGCTTTCAATCCAATTACCATCAGTAAAAAAATCACAAATTTCGCTAAGTTTTTTTGTTTGCCAGTTAGTTTTTTTAGTAATACTCATTTTCATATAAATTATGAAGCCTTTGAAGCAGATATTTTCTTTCTGCAATCAATTAAAAATATCCATTCATCAACAAATTCAGTCATTTTTAATCCTTTCAATATGCTATCCACTTTTTTAAGTTCAGAATCATTAAAATATAAAATCACATAAACACCATTAGCTGTATTATTTGCTTCCTTGTAGATGTTTAGCTGTTTTTGTAAATTTTTTTCTAGCTGTGTGTTTTTAGCAAGTTTCGTTTCTATGATAGTACAATCAGCAGATCCTTTTGAAACTTTAATATCAGATGGCCCTCTTCCGTTATTAACCTGCTTGTCTACGGAAAAATCAGAAGATGCGAAAACTAAATCAATCATTTTGTCTACATCTGGCTCTTTAAATTTTCTTAACTTATTTTTGTCCCAAAATACATCGCAACCATCTCTTTTTTCCAATACATATTTAAATTTTTTGATTTTATCTACTGTTTCTAAAAATGAATTATCCTTTTTATCTATCGAGTAAAATCCCTCTGTTTTTAATTTTTCTGTAATCGTTTTAACACCAAGATAAAAAACTTGCTTTAAAAAATCGTTATCAATTAAACTTGCTTCAACTGCACCCTGCCCATTTTCTTCCTTGTACTTTATGAAATAATCGATTAATTCAGGATATTTTTTTGCCGTTTCTTTTAAGGCAGTTCTAGTGTTTTTCTTTGAAAAATCTTTTTCCGGTTTGCCTCGTTTATTGCGCTTATCTGGAATTAAAGAAAGAAAATACTGATTGATTTTATAACGTAAATCGTCATTTGGAATATTGTTTATAATCAACCCGTCATTGTTCAAAAAATCATTTACAGATATCCAGCCCTCTTCTTTTACCAAAATATCTTTAGGAGTTAACAAAACAAAATCCGATTTATTATGTGGACTTATTGGAAGAGTGGCTTCACCGTCTACCCAGTTATTTTTTTCAAAATCAAAGTATAATTTTGATACCCTAAATTTTGAAATATATTTTTTATCTAAATTTTCAGTGGCAAATTTTTCAGTATACTTTACTAAATAGTGTTTTATCAGATTTAATGTAAAATCGCTTACTTTATCCGCGCCAACTCGCTCTCCGATAATGCAAAGTTTTTCAATATGCGTACTTTTTGTGATTTTGTTTTTACTTCCCTTGAAAATACTAACCAGATTTTCATTTAGTTCATTTGCAAAATATTTACCTAAGCCAAGCCCCCTGTTTCCACTTTTTGAAAAGCCAAGCCAAACCTCATTTACTTCTGGAAAGGCGTAGAATAGTTGAGAGAAGTTTCCATCATCGCTTTGCTTTTTTAAAAAGATTAAATAATTGACGATAAATTGATGCAGTTTTTGATAGTCTTTATTTTTGCTATAAAAAATTAAGAATGGATCAACGAAAGCGGGATTATCAGATAATAAGGAAATATCAAGAGCGCCATAACTTTCTATCTTGCTATGGTCTATTTCAAAATAGTCCGAAAAATAAATTTTAATAGCAGTATTAGTCATGAATTATGTGTTTGATATTTTTAAATATTTCTCCGCTCTCTTCATCCAATTTCTTCATCTCCTCCAAAATCTCTTTTGGCTCTCTTAAAATCACCTCGTCATTTTTATTCGGATTTTTTACCGATAAATCAAAAGTGCCTTGATCAACATTTTTCACATCTATTGACCATGAATTCGCGCTGTCCGCCTTGTTTTTTTGCAATTCCACAAACTCTGCCAAATCTGCTTCACTCAAAGGTTGACCCTTGCCCAGATTACGCGCCAGATTAAGCTGATAAAACCAAACCCTTTTTGTTGGCTTGCCCTTTTCAAAAAACAAAACCACAGTTTTTACGCCTGCACCCTGAAAAGCGCCACCCGGCAAATCCAAAACCGTATGCAGATTGCAATTTTCTAATAGGAGTTTGCGAAGCGAAACACTTGCGTTGTCAGTATTGGAAAGAAAAGTATTTTTAATAACAATGCCAGCTCTTCCGCCAGCTTTCAAAATCTTGATAAAATGTTGTAAAAATAAATTATCAGATGAGCTGGATTTAATTGGAAAATTCTGTTGAAGTTCAGTTCCTATTTTTGCACCAAAAGGAGGATTGGCGAGAATAATGTCAAAACGATCTTTCTCCTGAATATCATTAATGTTTTCTGCTAGAGTATTCGTGTGGCGAATATTCGGCGCTTCAATGCCATGCAAGATCATATTCATAATGCCGATGATGTAGGCAAGAGATTTGATTTCTTTGCCGTAAAAAGTTTTATTCTGCAAAGTCGCCATTTGACCGGAAGACAATTTTGATTGATTTTCTGTAAGATACTTATAAGCCTCCACCAAAAAACCCGCGCTTCCGCAAGCACCGTCATAAATCGTATCGCCAATTTTTGGTACTACTACTTTCACGATAGTGGCAATCAACGGACGAGGCGTATAATATTCACCGCCATTTCGGCCGGCGTTGCCCATATTTTTAATTTTCGCTTCATAGAGATGAGAAAGTTCATGCTTTTCTTCATAAAGCCGAAAATGCATGCTGTCCACAACATTCAAAATTTCTCGTAGCTTGTAACCGCTCTGGATTTTATTTTTTAGTTCAGAAAAGATTTCGCCGATTTTGTATTCAATCGTATTCGGGTCTTCCGCTTTAAATTTTTTGAGATATGGGAAAAGTTTGTTATTTACAAATTCTTTCAGATCATCGCCATCTAGCGCTTTGTTATGGTCTAACTTTCCACCTACATTTTTAGGACAAGCCCAATTGTTCCAGCGATATTCCGGGGATAAAATATATTCATAACTTTTGCCAGACAAAGTGGCTGACTTTTTCTTGTCTTCTTCCAAATCATCAAGATATTTCAAAAACAAAATCCATGAAGTTTGCTCCACATAATCAAGCTCGGTTCCACAGCCAGAATCGGTGTGAAGTATATTATCGATATTTTTAAATGATTGTTCAAACATAGTATCTTTTTTTAGTAATGTTATTGTGTTTTTATCTTGTAACTAATTTTAAAAAAATATAAAACATGATATCAAACACCAATTTCTTTATTCCTCCATTATACCTCCCTCACTCTTTTCAATCAAACCCAATTCATCCACCCTTCATCCACAGTTTAGTTAATTAAATAATTAATTTTTTAATGAATTAAATAATTTATTAATTATAAATTGTTATTTACTTTTAAACTTGACTTTTATTTTCATATCCCCTAAAATAGCAACGTTGTACTTTTTTAAAAACAAAAAATAAGGAGGAAAAATGTGTCCCGAAAATCTTAAAGATGGTGACAGAACCACCCTGGAAAAATTAGGGGCGACAGGTTGGGAAAACCAAGGTCCATGGAATGACGGCATGGGAAAAAACGAAAGAGTTTTGTCTCTTAAAAAAGATGGTCAAACAATCCTCTTTCACCTAGGCACCGGGCGTATCTATTTTCAATAGATAAACACCGTGTGTTTTAAAAACCCGGCAAATCTTTAACACAAAAACAAAGCCCGAGTTAGCGTAACTCGGGCTTTCGAATTTTAATTATCTGATTGAATATTTATTATTTATTTATTACAACCTATTCTATTGTCTAATCGGCATAATAATATACAAATAATCGTTTTTGTCGGCCACCTTAAACAAACCAGGGTTATTTTCATCAACAACTTGCAAACTAATTTCGTTACTATTTAAATTTGATAAACCGTTTAAAAGATATTGAAAATTAAAAACGATATTATTAGCCTCACCCTTAATATCAGCCTCGACTTCGGTTATATTTTCACCCACCTGACTATTAATTGAAGAAACAATGATTTTATTTTTAGTATTGTCTAATTTTAAATTAATATCATTAATTCCTGAACGAGAAAATAAAGCGGCAGTTTTGATGGCTTTAGTTAAGTTATTATTATCTACCAAAACCTGAGTTTTAAATTCTGTTGGAATAATAGTTTTATAATCTGGATATTGACCAGATACAACTCGACAAATTACTTCTGTGTTTTCTTGAGTAAATAAAATTTGATTTTCAGTTACGTAAATATTTATTTTATCTTCTTCCAAATCTACAATTTTTATCATTTCTTGTAAAACCTTGTAAGGCACAATCACTTGTTGTGCTTGTGAACTAGAATCATTTTCTAATTTAATTGTTTTTTCTGCTAAGCGATAAGAATCAGTGCCAACTAAGGTTAATTTTTTTTCTTCGGGATTATTAAAATTAAACAAAGCACCACTAATTTCTGATCTCACTTCACTGGGATTAATTGTAAAAGCTACTCTTTGAATTGCTTCTTTAAATTCTTGAGTTGAACAAATAAAACAATTTTCTTTTTCTATTTGTGGAATTAAAGGAAAATCACTAGAATCGATTCCTTTAATTTTAGTTTGATTATTTCCACATTTTAATTTTAATATATCCTTATCTAATTCAATTTGAATTTGTTCGTTTGGTAATAGTGAAATATAATTTGTTAAAAGTTGAATCGGCACGGTAATTTGACCTTCTTTTTCAATTTTACCTCGAACATTAGTTTTAATTCCTGTTTCCAAATCGGTAGTTGCTAAATGTAAAACTCCATCTTCAGCTTTTAATAAAACGTTATTTAAGATTGGTAAACTTACAGAACCAGGATTAATATGATTGACTGTATTTAAACCTTTTAATAAATTTTTTTGTAAACAAGTGAGTTTCATAGAATGTATTAGTATTAATTGATAAATATATATAATAAATAATAATAGTAATAAGGGTGTGAATTGTGTTAATAAATTAAATCAGACTAGATTTAAAAACAAATTGGGTGTGTATAAGTTTGGGAAATCAGGTCTAATAAAATTAATATAAAAAGTGGATAAAGTTGGGTTTTTATAAAATTTGCCAAAATAAGATTTTTAATCCTCAACTTATTCTATTTTAAAATAACAAATTATAAACACCTTATTAACCAACAAAATTAAATTAATTTTTTAAGAACGTGATATTAGGCGTTTAATTTTACTATTAATACTTTGACTAACTAATTTTTCAAATAATAAAACCCAAGCAGTTTGTTGATAGAGTTGAATAATGGCGCTGGATAATAAAAAGAGAAAAATAACGGAAACTATTATCAGCGTTAAAATAACATTAATTCCCCAAACTAAATTTAAGCTAGTAAAAATATAAAAAATTAAAATTAAAGGAATTAAAGCAATAATAGTAATAACAATACTTATAATACCCATCAATAAAGTAATTAAAGCAATTAGAATTATCATTTCTAAACTAATTACAAAATTATTTTTAAACAATTTAAAACTATTTTTTAAGTTTTCTAAAACATTAGAATGTTTTTTAATTACATAAATAGAGCCATAACGTAAAATAAACATTAAAAAAATACTTACCAAAATAAAAATAGCAAAACTTAAATAAATCCAAAAATTATGTATATTTTTAAACAAAATTAAGGGCGATAAAATAATTAATAAAAAACCATAAGCAATTAAACGAGCGCTTAGGGTGAATTTAAATAATGGCCAGAAATTTTGTTTGCCTTGCTGAAACTGATTTTTAAAATTAGTTTGGTTGGGTTGATTTAAAACAAAATTAATTACAGCTGCGCGAGCAATTATGCCTAGCCAAATTAAAAAAACCGTAATTAATCCCAAACCTCCTAAATAAAAAATTAAATTTATAGTTGGCATTTGCCACAATAAAGCTAAAAAGCTACCGGGCATATTTAAAAAACGTAAATGATATAAATTATAAAACATCATTGGCAAATTACCATTAATCAAATTGCCCAAATTATTTATAATAATAGTTAATTCATTGGCGGTGGATGAAAGTAGAGTAATCAATATACCAAACCACCATAAAAATTTATATTTTTTGATAATTTGCCAAGACTGTTTGAAAATGGGGCGATAAATAGACATAATTTTTTATTTATTTTTTTAAGAAAGAAAGAATTGAGCGAATTCTTTTTTTTCTAAAGTTTCTTTAATTAAAAGTTGTTTAACGATAGCTTCTAAAATATTTTTATTTTTTAAAATTAAATCTTTGGCAGTTTGATATGAAGTCTGAATTAACTGACTAACTTCTTGATCAATTTTTTCAGCGATTTTTTCACTGTAATCGCGTTGTTCGTGAATTTCTTTACCCAAGAAAATCATTTCTTCTTTTTTACCAAAAGTTTGTGGTCCGAGATTTTCACTCATGCCGTATTGGGTAACTAAATTGCGAGCAAGTTGAGTTGCCCGACTTAAATCATTGGTGGCGCCAGTGGTGAGTTCGTGTAAAATTTCTTTTTCAGTCGCATAACCAGCTAATAAAACTGACAATTCTTCAACAAATTCAGAACGAGTTTTTAATGATTTATCTGTTTCTGGCATAGTTAAAGTATAGCCAGCGGCCATGCCACGGGAAACAATTGAAACTTTTTGGACCGGATCAGCATGAGGTAAAAGATGGGAAACTAAAGCGTGACCGGCCTCGTGATAAGCTGTAATCTTTTTTTCTTCGGGTAATAAAATGTGACTTTTGCGTTCTGGACCTAACATAACTTTTTCAATACTATCAAAAATATCTTGTTTGAGAATTTTTTTGCGACCAGCTTTAGCGGTTAAAATAGCCGCTTCATTTAATAAATTAGCCAAATCAGCTCCAGAAAAACCTGGAGTACGCTCGGCAACTTCTTTTAAATCAACCTCTTCGGCTAGGGGTTTGTTTTTAGCATGAATGGCTAAAATATCAATACGGTCTTTAATGTCGGGTAAATTTAAAACTACACGGCGATCAAAACGACCTGGCCTTAAAAGTGCCGGATCTAAAACGTCTGGTCGGTTAGTCGCTGCCATCACAATAACATTCGTGTCTTTTTCAAAGCCATCCATTTCAACAAGAATTTGATTTAAGGTTTGTTCGCGCTCATCATGTGAGCCACCCAGTCCAGCCCCGCGATGGCGACCAACAGCATCTAACTCATCGACAAAAACAATTGCCGGGGCATTTTTTTTAGCCTTGTTAAATAAATCTCGAACCCGAGAAGCACCAACACCAACAAACATTTCTACAAATTCGGAACCAGAGATATTAAAAAATGGCACACCAGCTTCACCAGCCACAGCTCGAGCCAATAAAGTTTTTCCACAACCAGGATGACCAAGCAAAAGAACGCCCTTGGGAATACGGGCGCCTAAATCAGTAAATTTTTTAGGTGTTTTAAGAAAAGATACAATTTCTTCTAATTCTTCTTTAGCCTCTTTAATACCAGCGACATCTTCAAAGGTTATTTTTTGACCCTTGAATTCAAAACGTTCAGTTTTGCTTTTACCAAACATCATTGCTTGAACATTGTTTTTGCGAACTTGGCGTGACATAAAATATAGAATCGCAAAAATTAAAATTAAAGGTAATAAAAATGGTAATAAAGCAACGAGCCAAAACTCTAAACCAGTTTTTTCTTTGACTTCAATTTGAATACTTCTAATTTTTTCTGGAGCAACCTGATAATTTTTAAAAACATCACCCAAAGATTCATCGGTTTCTTTATATAAAATTCTCTGACTTTCATCTTGGAGGGTTAAGGTTAAAACATTTTCTTGAATGTCGATTTTATTAATTTGGTCTTGTTCAACTAATTGGATAAAATCAGAAAGACTAATTTGGTCGTTGGTGGTTTGATTTAAATTAGCTAAACTAAAAATAACAGCTAAAACCAAAAAAACTATTACAAAAATAATTATTTGTTTTATAATCGCAGAATTGGGTTTTCTGTTATTTTTTTTTGTTTTGGCCATGCCGTATTAAAAATTTAAGGGCAATTATTTTTTAGTCTCTTCGTTTGATTCTAAATTTTCTTCACCACTCTCTTCTTCTCTTGGTGATTCTTCGTCAGTTGTTTCAGTTGATGGATTTTTTGCTTTTTTATCCCCAGCTTTTATTTTACCACTTTTTTGTTTTAAACTTAAGCCTAAACGATGTTCTTGAGGTTCTAGAGAGACAATTTCAAAATCTAATTCATCGCCAAGTTGAATGTCATTTTTCATTTCATGAGTTGATTGATTGTTTGTTTCAGAAATATGGCATAAACCGTGGATGTCTGGATCAAGTTCGACAAATAAACCAAAGGGTTCTAATTTTAAGACTTTGCCTTTTACTTTATTGCCGATTTTATATTTTTCAGCTACTTTTTTCCATGGATCCTCGATTAGATTTTTAATGGAAAGTGAAATTTTAGCATCATCAATACTAATAATTTCGGCTTTAACTTTATCGCCAACTTTAAATAAATCTTTCGGGTGGCCAATGCGTTGCCAGGCTAGTTCTGATAAATGAACTAAACCTTCCAAATTATCTTCAAATTTAACAAAAACACCAAAATCAACGATACCGCTAATTTTACCCTCAACAATATCGCCAATTTTATAATTGGCCATTTTTTCTTGTAGTTTTTGTTTGGTGGTGGCTTTTTCAGAAACGATCAATTTATTTTCAACTTCGTCTAAGCCAATAATTTTAGTTTTAATTTTTTGGCCAACCATTGACTTGAGTTTTTCTAAAATTTTATCTTTATTGCCACCATCAACGCGAGGATAATTTTCAGCTGATAATTGCGAGGTTGGTAAAAAGCCTTGAATATGATTTAAAGAAATAATTAAACCGCCCTTGTTGGCATCAAGAATTTTAACTTCAACGGTGTTGTCTTCTTGGCGGAGCTTTTCTAATTCTTGCCAAGTTTTTTGATGACTAGTTTCGCGGATAGATAATTCAACTTCACCATTTTCGTTTTCTAAATCAACAATCGTGGCTTTAATAATAACGCCGGGTTCTAAATTTTTATAAACATTGCCTTCGTCAATTAATTCACGACCGCGAATAATTCCGGTGGCACGACCATCCAAATCGACATAAACAGCATTAGGCGAAATATCAATAATCTTACCCTCAACAACATCTCCTTTCTTGTAAAGTTGAAAGCTATTTTTGTTTTGCTTGAGCAGCTCTTCCATGGAAGATTGGTTTTGCTCGGTTGTTTGATCTTGAGTTGTCTGATCTTGAATTGTCATAAGTTAACTAATTAAAAATTAATAATTAAATATATTTTTACCTTTACTAATAGTTTTCTGTATGATATCATAAATAGATATATAAATCAAGCCCTTAGGGTGAATTATTAATTTTAGTTAAATAAATTTAAAATCTATGAATATACAGTGGTATGGTGGAGGATGTTTTATTATCAAAGGTAAAAGAGCCTCTATTTATATTAATCCAACTGAAAGAAGTTTTCGGTCAGCCAGTTTAAAAGACAATATTGTTTTGTCTACTTTGGTTAAGGTAGATGAGTTTAAAAAATCTTTTAACGATCAAGAGATTCTCTTTATTGATCAGCCGGGAGAATATGAAAAGGCTGGTATTTTTATTTATGGTTTGCCGGTTTATAATGATAAAAATTATCAAATGATTTATCGTATAGAAATGGAAGATTTAAATTTAGTTTATTTGGGAAATTTAAATGAAAAGCTAAGTGAGGAAATTTTAGAAGAGTTTGATGGGGTTAATATTTTAATTTTACCGGTTGGTGGAGATAGCGTTTTAGAACCCAAAAGAGCAGCTAATTTAGCTAGTCAAATTGATGCGACTGTAATTATCCCCTGTTATTATAAAACAGATGACGATAAAAAATCTAAGTTTGAGTCGATTGATAAATTTTTAAAAGAATCTGGTTATAGTTCACACAAAGAAATTAGTTTTACTCCCAAAAGTAAAGATTTTGAAGGCGAAGAATCTCAAGTTATAATTTTAGATAAAAATTAATTTAAATATGCAGAGCCAAGAAGATAAAAAAGTTTTAATGTGGGTAGGTGTTGGCTTGGTGATGCTGTTAATAATTTTTATTTGGATTTTTTCCTTTAAACATAGCGCTTCTGGTTTATTATCAGACGAGGAGAAGGCGATTTATGAGGAAAGTAAAAGCAAATTAGATGCTGAATTTGAAGTTTTTTTTAAAACCCTTGAAGAAATAGGAGACGAAACTTTAGACGAGGCAGATGAAGCAATTCAGGCTGAACCTAAAACCGAAGCAACCGAGATTCAAATTGATGCAATAAATTAAATTATTAAAATTAAAAATAAAATATTTTAAAAATATGGCAGTTAAAAATAAAAAAATAATTCAAAAAAAGGAAGCTAAACCCCCAAAAGATAATTTAAATAATTCAGATAAACCAACCAACCAAATTATATCCGCTTCAATTAAAGATGAGATGGCCTCTTCTTATATTGATTATGCTATGTCGGTTATTGTGGCTCGAGCTTTACCGGACGTTAGAGATGGATTAAAACCAGTTCATCGAAGAATTTTATATGCTATGTGGAAATTAGGATTAAAAGCTCAAGCTAAATTTAGAAAATCAGCTACAGTTGTTGGTGAAGTTTTAGGTAAATATCATCCTCATGGCGATATGGCAGTTTATGATTCTATGGTGCGTATGGCACAAGAATTTTCGATGCGCTATCCTTTAATTAATGGTCAGGGTAACTTCGGTTCGATTGATGGTGACTCTGCGGCCGCGATGCGTTATACTGAAGCGAAATTAAATGCGATTAGTGAAGAATTATTATTAGATTTAAATAAAGAAACGATTAATTTTATTCCTAATTATGATGGTTCACAAGAAGAACCACAGGTTTTGCCGGGTGAATTACCGAATTTACTTTTAAACGGGAGTATGGGGATTGCCGTAGGTATGGCGACTAATATTCCGCCACACAATTTAACTGAAATTTGTCAGGCTTTAATTTATTTAATTGATCAACCACAGGCAGAATTAAACGATTTAATGCAATACGTTAAAGGGCCAGATTTTCCAACTGGTGGTATTATTTTTGATCCAGAGCAAATTAAACATGTTTATGCGACTGGCAAGGGTGGCATTATAACACGGGCCAAAACAGAGATTATTGAAGATGGTAAAGATTTTTCAATTATCGTTTCGGAAATTCCTTATCAAGTTAACAAATCTAGTTTGTTAGAAAAAATTGCCGAACTAGTTAAAGATAAAAAAATTGAAGGTATTCAGGATTTACGAGACGAATCAGATCGCCAAGGTTTAAGAATTGTTGTTAAATTAAAACGCAATTCTTTTCCGCAAAAAATTCTTAACCAACTTTTTAGAATGACCCAGCTACAGGATACTTTTTATGTCAATATGATTGCCTTAATTGACGGTATTCAGCCTAAACTTTTAAATTTAAAAGGCATTCTAGAAGAATACATTAAACATCGCGTGTTGATGGTTGAACGTCGGATTAAATTTGATTTAAAACAAGCTAAAGATCGGGCTCATCTTTTAGAAGGTTTAAAAATTGCCTTAGATAATATTGATGCTATAGTTAAAATTATTAAGAAGTCTAAAAATAAAGACGAAGCCAAAAAGAATTTACGTCATCAATTTAAATTTAGCATTAAACAGGTTGATGCAATTTTAGAAATGCGTTTACATCAGTTAGTTAATTTGGAACGCATAGCTATTTTAAATGAGCTTAAAGAAAAGAAAGAATTAATTAAAAAATTAGAAGAGATTTTAAAGAGCCAGAAAAAGATTTTAGCAGTCATTAAAACCGAATTAGAAGAGTTAATTCAAAAATATGGCGATGAGCGGCGAACATTTGTGGCACCTTATAAAATAGGTGAATTTAAACAAGAAGATGTGGTGCCTAAAGAGTTATGTGTAATTTTAACTACCAAAGATGGTTATATTAAACGTTTGCCACCACAGACATTCAAAAAACAAATTCGCGGTGGTAAAGGCGTCATTGGTCTGACACCCAAAGAAGAAGATGCTGTGGATTTGATGTTTACAACCAATACTCATTCAGATCTATTATTTTTCACCACCTCTGGTAAGGTTTTTCAACTTAAAGCTTATAACGTTCCAGTGGCTTCACGCACGGCTCGTGGTCAAGCTTTGGTAAATTTTTTACAGACTTCTTCTGAGGAAAAAGTTTCAGCTATTATGCCAATTAGTGAAGAGAAAAAAGAGAAAAAATACTTAGTCATGGCGACGCAACAAGGTTTAATTAAAAAAGTTGAGATTGAAGCTTTTAAAAATTTACGTCGCTCAGGTTTGATTGCTTTGAAATTAAAACCCGATGACATTTTGGAATGGGTTAAAACTTCAGATGGTCAAGACGAAATTATGTTAGTCAGCCGTTTAGGTCAGGCGATTCGCTTTAAAGAAAAAGATGTAAGATCGATGGGTAGAACAGCAGCAGGTGTTAGAGGAATTAAATTAAGAAAAGGCGATCAAGTCATTAGCATGGATGTTATTGATGCCGAGACTAAAAGTAAAACTTGCCAAGTTTTAGTTGTGAGCCAACATGGTTATGGTAAAAAAACAGATTTAAATCAATACAAGATTCAGGGTCGTGGTGGCGTAGGTATTAAAACCGTTCAAGTTACTGATAAAATTGGACCGTTAGTTTCAGCAAGTTTAACAGATGAACGTAATTTGCCTGAAGGCGCGAAGGGTGATTTAATTTTAGTTTCAGAAAAGGGTCAAGTTATCCGCTTACCTTTAAAATCCGTAAGCACGTTGGGTCGAGCTACTCAAGGTGTGTGTTTGATGCGCTTTAAAGAGAAAGGCGATCGTGTGGCTTCAGTAACCTTAGTTTAATTAATTTAACTTATAATTTATATAAAGATATGCCAAAACAAACTTATCAACCTAAAAAAAGAAAACGAGCCAAAAAACATGGCTTCATGCAACGCAATTCAACTAAAGAAGGTAAAGACATTTTAAAAAGAAGACGAGCTAAAGGTAGAAAAAAATTAACCGTTTCAGACGAAAAAAAATAAATTAATTATGTTGGCCAAGCCTTTTCGTTTAACCAAGCGCAAGGATTTTGAAAACATTTGGCAAAAGGGCAAGGGAAGACTTGACCAATTTTTAGGTATTAAATTTTTAGCTAACGATTTAGAAAATTCAAGATTTGCTTTCATTGTGTCTTTAAAGATTTCTAAAAAAGCAGTCCAACGTAATAAGGTTAAGCGCCAGTTGCGCGAAATTATTAGATTGAATTTAGATAAAATTAAACCTGGTTATGATATTATTATTAATACTCGACCCGGCATCTTAAAATTAACCTATCAAGAGCTAGACCAAACTTTAATAGATTTATTAAAAAAGTTAAAATTAATATAATGTATGAAGTGGTTCGACATCTTCCTAAAATTGTAAGCTTGCAATTAATTCGTATTTATCAGCAAACCTTTTCACCAGATCATGGTTGGTTCTCACCTTTGCATCCCCTGGGTCGTTGTAAATTTAAACCAACTTGTTCAGAATATGCCTATCAAGCTATTGATAAATATGGGTTTTTGAAGGGTTGGTTAAAAGCTAGTTGGCGTTTGTTGCGTTGTAATCCTTTTTCTAAGGGTGGTTATGATCCGCTTAAATAAATTATAACTTAAAATTTACGATTTATAATTGATTAAAATTAAAAAATTATTAAATAAAAACAAATTATGCTAGGACAAATTTTTAACACAGTTTTATACCAACCGATCTACAATTTATTAATCTTTTTTTATAATATTGTGCCAGGTCATGATATTGGTGTGGCGATTATATTATTAACTATTGTCATTAAATTGATTCTTTATCCCCTGTCTTTAAAATCAATCAAAGCTCAAAAGGCGATGAAAGAGTTACAACCCAAGATTCAGGAATTGCAAAAAAAATATAAAGATAAAAAAGAAGAATTGGCACGCAAGACGATGGAACTATATAAACAGGAAAAGGTCAGTCCCATGTCGGGTTGTTTGCCATTGTTATTACAATTACCTTTTTTAATTGCGGTGTATCAGGTTTTTCGGGCGGGTTTAAATTCGGCGGATTTTTCACTGCTCTATCCTTTTGTGCAAAATCCAGGCACGATTGAAACCAGAATGTTTGGTTTAGAATTTTTAAATTTAGCCAATCCCATTTGGTTGTTTGCGGTAGTCGCCGGTTTGGCTCAATTTTGGCAAACTAAAATGTTATCTACCCAGCAACCGCCAGTCGGAATAGCAGATAAAACCGGAGCTAAAGATGAAAACGTGGCCGCTATTATGAATAAACAAATGCAATATATGATGCCGGCCGTTACGGTGATTATTGGTTTAAGCTTGCCCGGTGGTTTAACTTTATATTGGATGTTGAGTACTTTATTAATGGTGGCTCAACAGTATTATTCTTTTAATAAAAAAGAAAAATCAGTTATAATAAAAGATGAAGGCAACACGCATAATTAATCTGCCAGTTTTTACACAAAGCGATCAATTTTTAGGTCATGTTTTAGATTTAGAAATAGATATTTTAAGTGGAAAAATTGAACAGCTGTATGTCGGTGACCAAAAATTATTAGATAAAATTTTGCGAGCAGAAAAATATTTATTAATTCATGCTTCGCAGATAGTTTCAATTTCTAAAGACAAAGTTATAGTCGAAGATAGCACTCTTAAATTAGGTGAAACACTTAAGTCAGAGGTGGCTATTCCAGCCATTGAAGCTTAATTTATTAATATGTCAGACAATTTTTTTACTCAAATTTTAAAAGGGGTAGGAGAGATTATTTTAGATTTTATTTATTTTCCAATTTGGTGGTATAGTGGTGGTTTAAAAAAAATGTGGCATTGGGTTTGTCAACAAATTATTTTAGGCCAAAGAGGTCTCGGTATTACAATTCAATTTAGATATTTATTTAAACCCATGTATGGCGATTATTCTAAAAGTGGTCGCTTAATTAGTTTTTTTGTGAGATTAATTAAATTAGCAATTTTTTTGCTGATTTTTTTATTGTGGGTTGGCTTAATCATAGCTTTATTAGGAGTATGGTTAGGTTTGCCGATCTTAATTATTTATAAAATAATTTATTAATATGAGTTTAGCTGTACCAGAAAATAGATTTATTTTTTGTCCACAGTGTCAGGGCAGTGGTAAAGTTAAAGGTGGTACTTGTCCCTTTTGTCAAGGCAAGGGAGTTCATGTTTTAATTGCACCATACCTTTTTTATTGGCAACGCAAGATTTCCGGTGATCAAATTTTTGTAGATAAATTTTTAAATATTTTAAAAAATCTCGTTAAAATTATTTTAATTTTAATAGTCGCTTGGGGTGGGTTGATTTTAATTTTAAGATTATTGGGCCAGACAGATATGGCTATGACTGGTCAAGAATTTTTTCAACAACAAACGCAAACAGAATTAAACAATAATTTACCTGTAGCGGTTTGGCTAGCTTTTTTAGTGTGTTTATATTTTTTTTATCATCGCCAACACAGACAAGAATTAATTTTAAAAAATAAAGTTAAAAAAATAGATTTTAAAGAAACCGCTACTCTGCCCATTTGGGAGGATTATTTAAAAATCGATGAAAAAAATCAAATTGAAATTTCAGACTCTTTGTCAATTACAGCTTTTAAAGCAGTTTTAAAAGCTCGAGACATGGCTTTTAAATTAGATCATCAACAGATTTTGCCTTTACATTTATTGGCGAGCTTATTAACTTTTGACGACATTCAAAGCATTTTTACTCATCTCGGCATTAATCCTAAAAAAGTTAAAGATCAGGTAGTTTATAATTTGGGTCGTTTAAGCGAACGCGATAAAGAGCCATTATCAATGCATTTAAATTTAAAAGTGGCGTTATTAAAAAGTTATTTTTTAGCAGCTGAAAGACGAGCTCCACAAATTGAATTAATTGATTTAATGATTGGTCTTTTAGATGTGCCAAGTTTGGCTCATGAAATTTTAACCGATCTAGAGGTTGATAAACACAAAATTAAAAATGTTGGTGTTTGGATAGAAGTTAAAAATAATTTAAAAAATCGAAGCCAACGTTTTCAGGCTCGCAAAAAATTAAAATCCAAAAAGGGCATGAATAAGGCTATGACGGCAGTTATCACGCCTTACTTAGACCAGTTTAGTCAGGATTTAACTGCTTTAGCACGAGCAGATTTGTTGGGATATTGTGTTGGGAGAAACGATGAATTAAATAGAATTTTTCAAGCCATTCAAAGTGGCGGTGACAGCGTGGTTTTGGTTGGTAATCCGGGTACGGGCAAAACAACCATTATTGAAGGCATCGCGCGCTTAATGGTGACTGAAGATGTGCCTCCAATTTTACAAGATAAAAGATTAGTAAGTCTAAGTTTATCAGCTTTAATTTCGGGTGGCGCTGGTGTCGGCGCAGTCGAAGAACGTTTGCGACGGATAATTTATGAGATTGAACGCGCTGGCAATATTGTTGTTTTTATTAGTGATATTCATAATGCGATTGGCGTGAGTAGTACTAGCGGCGAATTAGATATTTCAGAAATGCTAGCCGAAGAATTAGCTCAGAAAAAATTTATTTTAATTGCTGATACCGATCCAGTTAATTTTCAACGCTATATGGAAAATAAGGCCTTAGCAAATGTGTTAGAAAAAATTTCTATTGACGAACCGCAGGGTGATAAGGCTATCCAAATTTTAGAAGCCGAAGCTAGCTTCTTGGAAGCACGTTATAATGTTTTCTTTTCTTATGATGCTATTGATCAAGCCGTAGCTTTATCGAGTCGGTATATTCATGACCGCTTTTTGCCAGAAAAGGGAGTTTTACTTTTAGAAGAAGCCGCTTTGTATGTTAGAAATATTAAAGGCAAAAAAGCTTTGGTGACTGGTGAAGATATTGCGCAACTAGTTTCGCAAAAAACTAAGATTCCTTTAACTGATATTAGTCAACAGGAAACGCAAAAATTATTAAATTTAGAAAAACAGATTCATCAACGTTTAATCAACCAAACTCAAGCGGTCGAAGCAGTTGCCAATGCTTTGCGTCGGGCGAGGGCAGAGTTGCGAGATCAAAAAAGAACGGTCGCCAATCTCCTCTTCTTGGGTCCAACTGGTGTTGGTAAAACTGAATTAGCTAAAATTGTAGCTGAAATTTATTTTAACTCAGAAAAAAACATGGTGCGCTTGGATATGTCAGAATATCAAGAAAAAGATTCAGTTAAACGCATGATAGGTGCGCCGGCCTCAGGTCAGGGTGGGGTTTTAACCGAAGCCATCAAAAATAATCCTTTTTCTTTGCTTTTGTTAGATGAAATTGAAAAGGCTCATCCAGACATTTTAAATTTATTTTTACAAGTTATGGAAGACGGGCGTTTGACTGACACTACCGGTCAGACAATTGATTTTACCAATGTTATTTTAATTGCCACTTCCAATGCTGGTGCTTTTTATATTCAAGATGCTGTTAAACAAAATATCGATTTAAATCAAGTTAAAGAAAAGCTAATTGCTGAAGAATTAAGATCATCTTTCCGTCCAGAATTTTTAAATCGTTTTGACGATATTATTCTTTTTCGAACTTTAAAACAGGAAGAAATTCAGCAAATCGCCAAATTAATGTTAAAAGGCGTTGAAAAACAATTAGCCGAAAAAGGCATTAATTTAAAAATTACACAAGCAACTTTAGAAGAATTGGCTCGAGAAGGTTTTGATCCAAAATTCGGCGCTCGCCCACTTCGTCGAGTTATTCAAGAAAAAGTTCAAAATAATTTAGCTAAATATATTTTAGAGGGAAAATTACAACGGCGCGATTTAGCTATTTTAGAACCCGGAGGTAAAATTCGGGTCGAAAAAGCACAAGAGATTTAAAAGTAAATAAAACCTTAAAATTAATAACCGTCTCGGCGGTTATTTATTTTTCTTGACAAGAAATTAAATTTATGCTAAGATATAAGTAGTCTAAAATTAATTAAATATATGCGAAATAGATTCAAAATAAGTTTAATTTTAATTATAGTTTTAAGTTTAATTGCGCCACTCAGAATTGTTCAAGCGCAAGAGGTTGATATTAGCCAGATTGAAATTTATGATTTAAAAGACGGCACGGCTAGAATCAAGTGGTCAACTTTAAGCAATCCGACGCGTGGGATTGTTTATTATGGTTTAAATCGTGAGCACTTAGATAAATGGGTTGGCTATAGTTTGTATGAAATACGACACGAATCAGTGATGACTGGTTTAGAAAAAAATCAGACTTATTATTTTAAAATTTTAGCTTTCAATCGTTTGCAAGAACAAACCGAATCTTTTATTCAAGCTTTTTCAACTAAAGATATGATTGACACGATTGATCCTAAAATTGAAAAAGCCGAAGTTTTACAAACAACCAACGATGCCATCGCTTTATATTGGAAAACCAATGAACCAACCAAAGCTACAATTTATTATGGCATTGATAATGTTGATAGTTTAGCGACTGAAATCAACTATAAAAAAACTGGTTATAATAAATACCATCAAGAGCACGTTTTATTTATTTATAAACTTGGACGCAATCAGGCCTATCGAGTTAAAATTGAAGCGCTTGATGAAGCGGGCAATAAAAGTTTTCATGTTTTACGCTGTCGAACACAAATTAGTACAGTGGACTATTCTATTTTACAAATTAAAGATTTAACACCCCTAGATCCCGATGGGACTAAAATTACTAACACTAAAGCCACGTTGGATTGGCGAACCAATTTAATTAGTAAAAGTAAAATTTCTTATGGGACACAGCCGGGTAAGAATGGTCAGACTTTGGATGTGGTCAAGGATAGTCAAGAATTAGAACATGCTATTACTTTGATTGATTTAGAGCCGGACACTAAATATTATTATAAAATCAACATTTATGATGCTTTATACGGTCGTAAATTAACTACCGACGAAATGTCATTTACCACCAAGCCGACACCAGTTAATCCAGTCACGGCTCAGCCAACTAGTCAATTAGTTGATACAGATGGCGATGGTTTAATTGATAGTTATGAAATTGAAATTGGTACCGATCCCAACAACGCAGATACAGATAGAGATGGCTATCCAGACGGTCATGAAATTAAATATGGCTATAGTCCCAAAGGTCCAGACAAACTTCAAGCGCAAAATTATTTTAAACCAACCTACGCTCAGGCTACGATTGATAATAAAAAAGATGAATTGGAATATTTATTAAATCAAAATATAGGTGAATATAATTTAACAGACAATAATTATCAAGTTTTGCTACGTGCTTATATGTATGGTGGTTATCCTATCGAAGCGATAGTTAAAGCTCTGCGTTTTGGTGGTAAGACTGTACATCCAGCCATTAGCTGGCAAACTTGGCAACATAGTTTAGATTATCAAACTGTGATGAACCGTTCATCAGAAGCTGAATTAAGAGATATTTTACAACGCAAATTTGGGAGCGTGAATTTGAATAATGCTAATTTTCAGACGTTAACTGATGCCTACCAGAATCGTGGTTATCCAATTAAAGCCATTGAACAGGCTGTGCGTTTTGGTGGTAAAACAGTGCATCCAAGTCTTTCCTACCAGCAATGGAAAAATAGTGCGGATTTTAAGAATTATATTGATAGATAAAAATTTAATAACGTATGCCACTGATCCGATCGTCCGTAGCGATAGCGGAGGATGTCGGATAGTGGCAGTTGTGCGACCCCGTAGGGTTTAGTACATTTTTTATCTCGTGAATTACAATCTAGACCTTATTTTTCAAGCCAAACAAAACAAGATTTTTTCCATTTGGCGAGCAAAAGAGGGGTTAGGGGTGAATTTTGCGAGCCAACCTATTTTCTTTCAAAAGTTTTACCAATCTCATTGTACCATATCCGATTATTAGAATTCCTACAATTATGTTCAGTATTTGCATAACAATTGTTGGTATTGTGCCTTTGAGTAAAGAAAAAATCAAAACAGCACCACCCATAAATATCAAAGTTGATAATCCAGTCCCTAGACCAAAAAAATACAGTTCTTTTTTCGTATAATTATATTCAATTGCTTTTGTTGAAAACAGACTTGTAAAAAAGACAATGCTCAATGGATTAGAAATCGCAAGTAAAAAAACGGATGTAAAGCTAGAAAAAAGACTTGATGTATTGATCACACTATCAGAAACTCCGCTACTTAAAGCTCCTTTTATAATTATTCCTCCAAAAATTATTAGAACAATTGAACTAATTGCTGCAAATATTTTACTTGTTTTTTTATTTTCGAGCAATTTTCCGATACCAAAAGCAGAAAGAGCAATGTAAATGTATCCAACAATTGTCGCCGCAAAAACTCCCATTAGCCCATCAAGAATGGTTTTCTGAAGAGTAAGATTAATCACAAAAAAGAAGATTGGTCCAATTGCCAATTGAATTACAAACCCTGTGAATAAACCGTTTTTTATAACTCCTAAATTTTTTTTCATTAATTTTTTTCATTAATTTAGATAAAAAAGTTCCTTATTCCCCTCCTTAAAAATCAAAAATCTTGTTTTGTTTCCTGATTTCAATTCTGACTTTCAATTGTAGAAGAGATAAAAAATGTATGTCGCACAACGTTTCTGCATGATCCGACGTACTTTTGAATGGAGTGAAAAAGTATGTTGGATATGCGGTGTTATACGTCGTAATAAAAAGTCGATTCCTTTTTTTATAGTTTATTTTTTATAATGTAATCTAAAGCTGTTATTGCTTTTTTAAGCGCTGTTTCGTATGTATATCCTTCACCACTACCTTCCTGACCAAGATCATTTTTTATAGTAACATCAGTCTTTTGTCCACGTTGGGATGTTTCTGTCACGACATATCCTTTTTCTTCCAATTCTTTTTTAAGATTGTCTAATTCTTGATTTGGTGTTGATTGCGGTTCTCTTTGTTCTAGTGTTTTCATAATTTTATAAGTTACCAAAATTATTAAAAAATATAAGGAGGATTTTTATTACGACGTATAACGTTCGCGCGTATGAGAAGTTGCGAAGCAATTTGGGCGAAGGCTTTTGTAAAAAGCCGTAGCCTCATACACGCTGTTATATGATGTAATTAAATTCAACGAGCGATAGCGAGTTATTATTGGGGCAAATTTTTATTTTATTTTTCCTTATTTAAAAATTATTTTTGAATATTAATAAACCAACAAGAAAAGATACTATGTTTATACCAAATGATAATTTTAACATATCTAAGTATTTTTGTTTTAGTGCTAAAAATAATAGAGCTGATTCTAATAATGCAACCAATACCTCTAAAACAATAATTGAAATGTAATTAATTGGAATAACAAAGATAACTGAATTCATCCATAAAAAATAACAAAGCAAGGGGTGTGTTATGAAATTAGCAAAAATAATCGTAACAATGTTTTTTTTACTCCTAAATCCAAAAACATAAGCTATGGATAGCTCAATTATTAGAGTTAAAATTAGAGCTAGAAAATAGTATTCTAATCTCATTTTTTTCTCATTTTAAAGAGCACTACAAAAGATATTATTACTACAGCCAAAACTGCTCCGCCAATAACAATATGTTGTGGTTCAATTAAATCAATAAAAGTTTTTGGTTCTGGATTGATGTTTGGTCTGCTTGGAGTGTCCCATCCGCCATCAGGAGGAGGCAGTAAATCCGCTAGCGCATTTTGTGCAAACATTAGCGATGAAACTGCGAAGAAGGAAAGGGTTATTAAGACTGTTTTGATTTTTTTCATAAGCTATTTTGATTAAATTATAAATTAATTTTAAGTTGACCTTTGAAATAATTATACAAAAATTTGAAACTAATTAGTAGCGAACTTGCAGATATGGCTACAATTGCAAGAGTTATCCATTGATTGTTTAAAAATGGCTTGGCTCCAATGTAAGTAGGAATAACGCCTATAATCAAAGCTAAAACCGTTAAACCAAAAGCAGTGGCTGATCTGCCTGGAAGCATGTTCGATAGAGCAGTTAATGTTATTGGCATGGTCATTTGAAATAAAAATGCACCAGTTATAGCTAGTATTGGTGAACTTTGGAAAAAAGCAAGCAAGGGAGCTGAAACTACCAACGCAAAAATTGCGGTTTTTATCCATCCAAACTTATCAGCAAAAATTCCACCTAATGCCTTGCCAGCGACTATTGCAAAGGTCAAAATCAATAATAAGTTAAAGTCAGTTTTCCAAGCGGCGGCTAAGCCATAAAGAGCCCTTATTGCGACAGAAAGTAAAAGCAATATGATAATTAATTCAAAGTACTTAATTTTTGGTTTGGCCGATATTTTTTGATAGTTAATTTCTGGGATTTTTCTAGAGATAATAAATAGACATGAAGCAATAAGCAATAAAACAAAAGGCCAAGAAATAAATGATCCGCTTTTACCAACCATGATTCCGATTGTTAGCCCTAGCGCGCCCGGCGCAACAAAAATCCCCGGTGCAGTTGCTTTGGTTGGATTAAAATTTAAACTGATACTTCCTCCGCCAACATGAAAAAAAGCATTTCCTAATCCTGATAATATTATAACCAAAGCAGGTATACTAAATATAAAAAAAGAAGATAAAACTAAAATACAACCAATTAAAGCGCTTTCTTTGGGGACTTGATATCTATCCACTAAAAATCCAAAAGGTGCTTGTAGTCCAAAAGCTATTACATTGTAAGCCACGACAAAAATAAAGACATCTTTTGCATCATAACCATGATATAGTAATGTACTAAAAACAACCACTGCACAGCATAGGTCTATAATCCCATGGATGATACTATATCCTGATAATGTTATGATTTGGTTTTTGTTCATGTTCTAAAAAATAAAATAAAAATTTGCCCCAATAATTTTTGGCGATAGCCAAAAGAATTTAATTATTTCGTATAACATCGGGGATAAAAGAAGTTTTTCTGGAACGGAGTGAAAGAAAAATTTGGGAAAATTGCGAGCCGAGCAATTTTCCTTTTATCCCTTGTTATACGAGGGTGAACGAAACGAAGTGGAGTGAAAGCGCAGCGTCCCCTTGAGTTCACGGAGCCCCACCGTTTTATAGTTCACCATTAATTTCGCTTTTTAATCTATCTAAAAAACTTTTATAAAATTCAATTCTTTCTTTGCATACTTCTTTAGCTTTATCAGTATGCAACTTAGTGATCAAAAATTTCAATTTCGTTTCAAATTCTATTTGCGGACTATGTTTAGTTTTGTCTTGGATTCTTCCGTTTATTTTTCCGCCTAAATTTTCATCTATATATTTTTCAATATTGGTATCTGTATAAATTTTGGCGTTATTTCTTCCAACCCAGACAAAACTTCTTGCAATTCCGATTGCACCAAGAGTGTCTAATTTATCTGCGTCAAATAGAATTTGAGCTTCTTTGGTTTTAGCTTCATTTCCTGTTCTGTATCTGTGTGAGATTATGCAATCTTGAATGTGCTTAATTTGTTCTTCTGAAAAATCAAGTTCTTTTAAAATTGGCACTGCCATTTCAGAGCTTAAGATTGCATGATCGGTTTTTCCAGTATGATCATTATCTTCTTTGACTCTTGCGATATCATGTAATAAAGCAGATGCTTTGAGAACATCTAAATCAATATCTTTATTTTCAGCAAGATGCAAAGAAAGATTATAAACTCTCATTACATGATCCATATTGTGAGCAGAACAGGAAAGTTCCTTTTCTACAGCTTCTTTGATTTTTTGAAATTTTTGATCCATATTTTAGATAGATTTAAGCTATTTTATAAAAGTTTGTCTTTGAGGTGGGGCGGAGTGAATTTCGTATAACGTTTCGGCATATCTGATGTTTTACAGAGCGAAGCGAAGTAAAATATGGGTGGAGGCTCGCCGGAGGCGAACCGTAACCAGATATGCCGTGTTAGCTGATGTATTCCTTTTCTTTTATCCGACAGCAGTCGGAATTGTTTTAAAAAATTTTAAAATTTCTTTTTCCGTTTTGGGCGAAGGGCAGAGGGGAATTAAAGGGGTGAATGCCCGTAGCCCAAAACTCCTTATTGTCTTCTCTTGTGTATGGTTTTTGTAAAAATTTCTAAAGCGGCTAAGTCATTTTTTGTTTCTTCAATTGTGGGCGCCTCTTCAATTAATTCTCCTGCACTATCATGGCCCGTAAGATAAGTTGAACATTCTTCCATATTATCTTCAATAATTTTATAGTCTTCCTCCGTTAAATCAACAACTTTTTCTAGTCGTTTAGTTTGTATAGAACGACCAAATCTTTGTACAGATTCATTCAAAACAACCTCCTCAATACATCTTTCCCATGCTTCACGAAGTTGTCCATAAAATACTTTAGATTTTTCTTTATAAATTTCTTCTGTTTCAGTATTTTTGGCCTCTTCTAATTGCTGTAAGTATTCCTTTAATATTTTGATTCTATTTTTTGTAGATAATGCATCCCATGGTGGATTTTTTGAGGATATGCCAGTTTCAAATTTTTTTCTAGTCAAGCTTTGGATTTTTATTTCGTCATCAAACTCTTGAAGGTTCATTAAAAAAGTAATGTCATGTGTAAAAACAATAACCTGTCTTTCCTGTGATTCTTCTACAATTCTTTTAGCAATTTTTTTTCGCCATTTATGATCTAGAGAAGAGACCGGATCATCAAATATAATTGAAGATTTATGTCCTGAAATGGAAAGTTCCGACAAAAACGTAGCCAAAGAAATACATCTGTGTTCTCCCTCGCTTAGTATTTCCTTCAAGTTCGCGTTACTTCCATATGATGAATCTAATTCAAGAAAATGATATTGTTTTCCGCTTCTACTTCGAGTTGATGTAACTATTTCTACTCCAGTAAAACCAAGTCTTTTTAGTTCATCTGTAAAGTTATTTTTGAGCGTTTCTGTGATGTACTGTTCTGATAATGTGTTGCTTAAAATTGAAATATGTCTCGTGTTGCAAGTTCGTATACATAAAAATAGACCATCTACAAAACGTTGTCTTTTTATCTCGTCTTTTATTTTTTCTTTATTTTCAGATAAATCTTTTTTAGATTTTAGCAATGAAAGAGTCTTTGCTTGTGCTTCAAGGTCTTTTTGATATGATTTTTGTAACAGCGTCTTATTTTCTTCCTCAATTTTTTCTACAATTTTCTTTATTACTTCAATCAGATCTATAGATAGCTCTTGCGCATTAAATGACCCAGGGCTTTCTCGTCCTGCAAGTAAGTTCATTACAGAAATTACGTACTTATTAATTGTATCTATTTGATTTGCGTGCCGTTGCTTAAAATTACTAGATATTTCATCGAGTTCATTAAGGGTGGTTTCAATTTCCGAAAAATTCAAATTAATACTCGAAATTTCTTGACTTGACTGACGCAATTTAATCCCAATGGCGTTTATTTGATTTTGTATATCTGACTGTACGAATGCCTCGAGATTTTTAAATCTTTCTTTTGCCTCATCACTTAAATTTTGTAAACAAAGAGGGCACACTGAGCTTTCGTCGTGGTCAGGAAAATTTTTTGATTCAGAATATTGATAAAATCTCTTTGCGCTTTCCCATAATACTTTCCATGGTTGAGACCCAATACTTTTCAGTGGTAAATCCGAAAAGGTTTGTTCGGTGAGAGCTTTGCTTGCGCTTTGAAGTTCAGTGCTCTTTAGAACGTCTTTTTTTATTTCTTCAATTTTTTCAATAGATAATTTAGATAGTATCTGCTCGTACCTTGCTTTTAGAGAGTTAAAACGAGATATAATTTTATTATTTTCAGATATTTTTTGAGCAGGATCTAGTGTTTTTAATTTTGCGATTTCTTGTTCTGTTGCTTTTAGCAACTTTTCATCGTCAGTCGTAAAATTTGAGATATTGTCTAATGTTTTTAGATCACTTCTTGCACTAAGGTTTTTTAAAAAAGTTTGAATTCCATTACCTTCTTCATTAATTAAAAATGAATAATCAAGTTTTCTTGATTCTATTTGTCCTATTTCTTTTCTGAGATTTTCTTCAATCCTATTACATACATTGGCGAGTTGTTCTACGATTAATAAACCCGAAGGGATAAAAGCGATTTCATCTTCATCTTCAATATAAGAACTTGCACTTTTTGTGTCGTATATGTGCACTGCCTTCAATATGTTACTGTCTGAATTGTTGTTTTCCCAAGTAACCGAAGCCACATTTTCTCCTGTTTTGTACTGTATTTTGGCTTTTTGATTTTGTTGCGCGGCAGATCCAATAAAAAGGTTTTTATTAATTGTGGGAATACTTCCTCTCGTGTTGCAAACTTGTTTCAATATACTGACATAACTAGATTTTCCCGATCCATTGTCACCATATATAACCGTTAATCCTTTTTCTTCAATATCTATTTCAGAATTGTTTTGTAAAGCATTTATATTTTCCGTCGAAAAAATTTTTATCACAGAAACAGCGTTAGATACATCGGACTCTTTTAAAGATTCTTTTACTTTTTTTAGATCTATTAAATTTCCTTGATATTTTGTTAGTCCTTGCTCCGATTTGCAAATTAATGTTAATTCTAAAATATCATCATCTGATAAGACGTTTTTTTGGATAATTCGTCCAATGGCCTCCTGGAGAAATATTGGTTTACCACCAGACCAATCTATTATGTCTGCTATTATTGACATTGTTTTTAATAATAATTTTTTTAAGTAGGATGATAAAATACCTTATTCTTCCATTCGGTGTAATATATTGTCTTTATTTTCCTGATTTAGTTCTATTGTCTTGTTTGCATAACATTTGGCAATTTACTGCAGTTGTTTTTCCGCCTTCGTGCCAAGGCTTTATATGGTCGGCTTCCATTTCTTCAATTTCCCATTTCTTTTTTTTATTCTTGCCTTTACAATGCGGACAAATTCCTTTTTGTCTCTCATATGCTTCACGCTTCATTTTTTCGGTGAAAGCTCGTATATTCAAAAACTTTTCATTTCTAGTTAAAACATATTCATAAATGCCGGATTTTTTAGTCACATCTTCGTCCTGCATCAACTTTGCTATTTCCTTTTCCAGTTTCTTTGAATCAATTTTTTTACTATTGAATTGGTTGTATAGCACGCCCCAAGGCACATTGCTCATTTCTCGGCGATAATTAGTAAAAGCCTCTCGTGCCCACGCAATTACATTTTGAAAATAATCCCATAGCTCATCGGCACTTTTATCGTGCTGGTGTTTAGCCATGTAATCTTCGATTTTGCCATCATTTATCCAAGAAAGTGCTGTTTCTAAATATTCTTGTCGTATTGGTGAGCCACTAACAAGCGAGCCACCGTCATTTGCCAATAAGTACGCCACACAATTTGATTTGCTGAATTTTAATTTGGCGTCCGAGAGCCATGGGCCAGTATAAACCGCATTGCGGATCTCCTGATCAGTCAGTTTTTCACCGGCAATATTGATAATCCTAAACCAATCCAGTCGTTCTTTGTCCGTGCCTTCGCAAAAATAAATCATCAATTCATAATCTAAAATTTTCTCCTGCTCCTCTTTGGTTAAATTATGAAAAAAGCGGTCGTTCAGTGAAAAATCGCCAGTAACATACTGCCCAATACTGATTGTGCGCTGTTGTCCGTCCAATACTTCGTAACCGCCATCTTCTCTAATCATCCAATACATCACATTTAGCGGAAAGCTATTTTTGATAGTTTCTATTACTGCATTGCGTTGTTTTTCCTTGTATACAAACTCACGTTGATATTTTGGACGAATATTTAATTTGTCATCGTACGCCGTTACGCCTTCTTCGGCGCTATCTTTATAGCCAGCTATAACTTTACGAATTGTGATTTTATGTAGATCGATTTTCATATTATTTTTTTAGTTTTTTTATTTTTATTAAAATACGAAGATACTTTTCAACCCCGTTCACAAGCGGTCTTCCGTGTGGTGTCCCTTTGTATCTTATGCCTATATTTTTTTCGCCTGTATTCATAATTCCCAATAGTTCAAACTGTTCGGGATTATATTTATCAATAAATGTTATCGGAACACCCATTACTCTATTATAATTCTTTGGAATGTCGGAAACCTTGTCAATGTTAATGGCATTGTAGTTGTCATACTTAGGAAATTCTTCAGGTACATATTTTTTATACAACACAATATTCTCGTGCCGCTTGGTAGTTTCAAGATTAGTAAACCACAAAATTCTCCCCATACTGAAGTACTTGATTCCATTTACAATTTTTTTTCTTGACTCGGTTGCAATATCATAATCATCTGGCACCTGGAACCACTTTGTGCCACCATTATCGTAACCAAGCCATACTTTATTTTCCTTTATAAATTTAAAAATGTCTTTTTTAGTTATGTTATTTTGATCGCCGAGAATTAAAAATTTCTTATTGTATTCCATCAGTTGAGCCAAGTATTCACGGAACAAAGAAAACGGCGGATTGGTTACGACTATATCGGCTTGCTTTAGTAGTTTTATACACTCATCACTTCGAAAATCGCCGCTACTTTTTAATGGGGTGGCGGTGTTTTTATCATGTTTGAGCAAATACTTAACATCGTCAAGGTTTATTGCCCCATCTTTATCTATGTCTGGCACTTCTTTAATCTCAATTTTGAGCGGTTGTTTGCCCTTTGAGCCAGCCATTTGAAATAGAGGTAATTGGCCTCCAATAATCGGTGAACCACTGTAACTCGTGGCGATAATCTTTTTTAATCCAAGGGCATTAAAGTTGGATGCGAAGTATTTAAAAAAGTTGCTCTCGTATGGATCATCACAATTACAATAAACAATCTTGCCTCGAAATTGTTTCTTGTAGTGCTTGAGTTCTTTTTCAATATCAACAATTTGAGTATAAAACTCGTCTTTTTTGGCTTTACTTGCATTGCGCAAATTTTTATTTAAAGATTTTGCTGTCATAATTTTATTTTCCTCTTTCTAAATCAGCTTGCTGTTGCATCCATGCATCTCCAGCCGCTTCAATCTCTTGTTCTGTTGGTTCTCCCTCGTCCAATCTTCTTCGTCTGTCATCTAAAATTTCGTCTTCAAACTCAAAATATAGAGTCCCTTGTGGTCGTCTTTGATAACCCAACAATTCCATAGCAAAACCAGACAAACTGTTCACCTTGCCGTCGATTTTTATTTTGTCGTTATCTACTACTTCGGCAACTATATTTGAATCTCTTGTGAAAGTTAGCTTTGATCCGACAGGTATTTTATATTTTGCAAAATGAAATCTTGAGCGTCTTTCTTTTACTTCATCAACTTCTTTTTCTTGCTCTGGGGTTAATCCGCTATCAATTTTGGTTTCTCTAATTTCTACTCGTTTTAATGCAAGCGCCGCATATTCCGGGTTCATCTTAAAAAACTCACGACTGTCTCGTGCTCGACGATCGGCAAAAATGGAATGTAGCCATTTTTCCTCTTTTTCAGCATTTGTTACTGTTGCTGCATAATAAACCTCAAACGGAAGTGGCACACCCGTACGGTCTAATTGTTTAAGTCTTTCTTCAACATCGCCATGGGTAAAACCAATTTTTACATACTCTGGCATTGATTCATTTTTTAAAATATAAACAATTTGATTCATAAATTTATTCCAAGTTACTTAATATTTTTATTATATTTTATTTCCCCTTATAAATAAATCGTTTTCGTAGTGGAGCGGAGAAAACGCACCTTATATCCCCTCTATAATTAAAGAAAAAGAAATTTGAAAAATTTTTTAAAACAATTGGGCGATAGCCCAGAAAAGAAAAGGAATATTTCAGCTAACGTTTGCGGATATGAGTTGTTGCGAAGCAATTTGGGTAGAGGCTCTGCAAGAGCCGAACCTCATATCCGCTGTTAGGCGAGGGTGAGCGACCATCGGGAGCGAAAGTGCAACGTCCCCTTGAGTT
>JAQWAS010000004.1 GCA_028707495.1 Patescibacteria group bacterium | reverse complement strand
TGGTAATTTTACCATCAAGGATTGGTTTAATCCAACGAAGTTTTTCTTCGATTGTTGATTTGGGCATAGTTTTAGACATGCCCCTAGTTTAGCAAAAAGTGCAATATGTGTGTACACATTACCTTATACCCTTGACAAGAAATTAAATTTATGCTAAGATATTAATAGAAGGTTTTAATCATTCATTCTCATTGAAAATTAAAAAAAGATTATTATAAGGGGGGAAAATGAAAATGTCTATGCTTTGGGTTTCAATCTTGTTAATGGTCGTCTATAGCTACAATGAGATTGCAGCTGAGAACGTGAATTTTCAGTTGGCGACTCTAAACGAGATATCCAATTTAGATGAGGGCTTGTTTCTGTTCGAAGACACGTTGTCCTTAGAAAAAAAGAGTGGGCCAGAACATAATCTTACAAATCTAAAAGGTGAAATAATTAGTATAATCACCTTTCAAGAACAATATGAGATTTTCTGCCAGATTTGTGAGCAGATGGGATTTGATCCAGTTGGTATCTATTTGGATCTTATGAAAAGCGGAACGGTCATTGGCGATTCAATTTCTCTGCCAGTTCGTGGAGAATATTGGATAAGTAGTGGTTGGGGATCGAGGAAACATCCTCTGACCGGGAAAAAAACATTTCATCATGGTATAGATTTTGCCAGTCTCGGTGGAGCCTATACGATTAACGATGGAATAGTTGCCAGTATTGGCCAGGACGACATCTGGGGAGAATATATAGCTATTCTTCATTTAGATGGTAACTTTTCATTTTATGCTCATTTAAAGAGTGAAAATGTAGAAGTTGGACAGGTGGTTGCTCGGGGGCAGAAAATCGGCATGATTGGGAATACTGGGTCATCGACCAATACTCATTTACATTTTGCTTTATTTCAAATTAAAGAAATAAAGCAGAATAAAATGATTATCAAGGGTTGGCTTAATCCCACTCCGTTATTGAAGGGGTTAATGAGAGAAGATGTGGAAATTGTTCAAGCTAATTCCCAAATTCCTCTGGGGATGGGTGGTAAATAACCTTAAATATAAAGGGCGTCACAAGGCGCTCTTTTCTATTGACAAAAAAATTAATATATGCTAGTATATAGATAAGATAAAATAAGGATAGTTTTTTGACATTTTTTAAAAAAATAAAAAATAAAAAAGGAGAAAATTGTGAAAAACCTGTTAATGTTAATTTATGTCTTGGGAGTGGTCGGCGTTGTTATTATGGCCGTATTCACTGTCGAGGCCATTATGCAGTCAGATGAGGCGATTTGTTTTAAGGCGTATGTGTTGTTGGATAGACTTGTCTATTCAATAAATAAACATATGCCATCAAACACGGTATTTGCCTCACCACTCAGTTATAGAGTGGTTGACGGGGGGACTATTAGGACTCCAAAAGGAGTAAGTTGTAAGGAAGAAAATAGGGCTACTCTAGTTAAGGTGGCCCGCGAAGCATTTCCTGAAAAACAAAAACATTCACTTTCCAATGAAAAAATTTGGGAAAACTTAGTGGAACTATCGGGGAGAGTCGACCTAATTATTGATCAATTAGCTAGCTCTAACGTTCAACAGGAAGATTCTTTATTGAACGAGGCTAAAAAATTCGTAGCCGTAGCAAATAGTTTCTTGGTTAAGCAGGAGATAGATAGCTCCTGGCAGACAATGAAAATTGCTTGTCATCAGAAAGATTCCTTGCTTGATTATATAATTGCGAGCAAGGAAGATATTGTTTCTGCCAAGGTAAGATCGATTTATGGACCCGATTCAGCCCAGGATATTTTATTCCCTAGGGATATCGAATTTGGAATGACCGGAGAAGATGTAAGGCTTCTTCAGATAGTTTTAAATAAAGATCCCGAAACTCAATTAGCCGAATCCGGATATGGTTCTCCTGGTCGGGAAACGAATTTTTTTGGCGAATCAACCAAAGACGCCGTAAGACGTTTTCAGGAAAAATATGCCAATGAAATTTTAATCCCAATGGGCTTGGATTCCGCCAACTGCTTTGTTGGACCGAATTCTCGTAAAAAGTTAAAGAGCTTATTAGGCCAGGAAATTACCGGTATCACACTAGTATCGGGCTGTGAGATTAACGATCTTCAGGTTTGGGCAAATCGATTTGACTTAACGGGTTTGCCTGCCGAAGTTTTGAGGCAGTTAGATGTTTTGGGTATTAATTATACTCAAGACAGTGATAACGATAAACCGAGCTTTGTAAAAGCTTTAGATAGGACAAATCAATATCAGAGTTCTATTAAAGAGCAAAGCGAAATTTATCGGTTGTCGCCTAATCAGCCTAGAGCGGTTATCATTAATGAATCATTGGGGAAAGCTTGGGTGACTAGTCATAGCGGAGCTACGGGCTTAATGCAGTTGATGTATTCGACCGCTAAAGATCTTGAGGTTAATCGATACGACTCAGATGAAAACATTAAAGGTGGTTGTAAATATCTCAGCCATCTGAAATATAATCATCCCAATACAATGGGAGATAATAGAAAGGTTTTCAAAGGCTATAACTGGGGACCGAATTATAACCAGTGCAGATACGAGAAAGCTGAAGAATCGAGACTGCCAAGTGAGTCCAGAATTTATAGTTCATCGGTTTTAGCCACCTGGACAATTCTCAATTGGATTGATGAAATCGAAGTAAATAAATATCAGATTTGTCAGGCTGATGAAGGTCAGAATCTGATTAAAGCCCTCACAAATATCCAGAATTGTGAGAGTGAATTTCTCGCTGGAGTTAGAAATAATCTTAGGCGAGAATATTATGCCCAACTTAAAGAGGTAAATCCATTTTTAACGATGGTGCCTCTGGAAGTTTATATGGGTTAAATACATATATTCGCACTTTGCGCTATTATAGACTAGAAATATTGCAAGGCTATTAAGGCCAATGCAGAGGACACATAAGCGGTCCTCTTTTGATTTTATAAATAAAAAAAGATCAGAGTGATCTTTATTTAAATTTATTTTTTTAAATTATTTTCTTTTATAAAAAATTAAATAAATTAAACCAGTTAATATACCACCCGAACCACCCATAACTAAATCTAGCATAGTATCATTAAGACTTTCTTGATATATACCAAAATTTAAATAACCCATTAACCATTCGTAACATTCCCAAACAACAGCTATGCCAAGAGTGACGGTTATAGCTAAAATAATTTTTATACTCAATGGCAAGGGTTGTAATCGTTGATCAGTAATTAGTAAATTTAGTAAAATAATAGTTCCCAAACTTATAGCCACACCGCCTAGAAAATGAATTGGAATATCAATCCAATTTATATATTGATAGATATCAAAAATAATAATCAATAAGGCATGAATTAAAAAAACTGCAATAGCAGTCAAAAGAGATTTAAATAATATATCGCCTAATTTCATAAATTTAATTTTGGTACCGGGGGTGGGAATTGAACCCACGACCTCTGCGTTATGAGTGCAACGCTCTAACCATCTGAGCTACCCCGGCCCGTTAGAAGTATTGGTAATCAACGTTTCTTATGTTTTTAAATTATTTAATTATTTAAAACACTAATATTATTAATTATAAATATTTCTAACGGGCCAATGGCCTTATATTTTATGCATTTTTTTAAAGCTCTAATAAAATCTTATTTTAAAAAATTGCGGGGGCGGGACTCGAACCCGCGACCTTCAGGTTATGGGCCTGACGAGCTGCCAGCTGCTCTACCCCGCGTTGATGTTAAAATAATAACATTAAATCTTTTTTAAATCAAGTTAATAAAATATATGCCGCGAGAGAGACTCGAACTCTCATGGTATCGCTACCACTGGTGTTTGAGACCAGCGCGTCTACCAATTCCGCCATCGCGGCACAATTTAATTCTTTATCTATTGTGTCTCATTTTGTTTTTGTTGTCAACTTATTTTTAATTTATTATAATATAGTATTATATATTTTATATGGGACAAATTATTTCTCTAGTTAATCAAAAAGGCGGAGTGGGTAAGACTACTACGGCAGTAAATTTAGCGGCTTATCTTGCAAGTTTAGGTAAGTTTGTTTTATTAGTTGATATTGATCCACAGGCAAATGCCAGTTCGGGTTTAGGTTTAAATCCACGCGAAATTAATCATGGCATTTATGATGCACTGATTAATAATGTCTCGTTAAATTCTATTTTTCAAGAATCGGCTTTACATGGTTTAAAAATTGCTCCCGCTAATATTGATTTAGCTGGAGCTAATATTGAATTAACAAATTTACCACAGCGCGAATTTAAATTATATCAAGCTTTATTAGAAATCAGAAATAATTTCGACTACATTATTATAGATTGTCCGCCATCTTTAGGACTGTTAACTCTAAACGGTTTAGTCGCGGCTGAACATATTTTAGTTCCAGTGCAAGCAGAATATTATGCTTTGGAGGGATTAAGTCAATTAATGAACACGGTTAATTTGGTTAGACAGAATTTAAAACCCAATTTAAATGTATTGGGTGCGGTAATTACTATGTATCAAAAAGGCACACGTTTATCGAGAGATGTTTTAGAAGAGCTCTATCGTTATTTTCCAAATAAAATTTTTCGTTCAGTTATTCCACGCACAATTCGTTTGGCCGAGGCACCGAGCTATGGTAAAACAATTTTAGAATATGATCCCAAGTCCAAAGCGGCGCGAGCGTATGAAAAATTATCTTTAGAAGTTATTAATTCGTTAGAATAAATATATTATGACTAAATCAGGTTTGGGTAGGGGATTAGCATCTTTAATTCCCAATCAATCCTCAAATTTAAAAGAGGTTTTATCAGATGAAGCAGATTTTTTGATTTCAGACGACAAAATTTTACAAGTTGATCCTAAAAAAATTAAAGCTAATCCACATCAGCCCCGTCAGAATATTCAACATCATGATTTAGAAGAATTAATTGAGTCAATTAAAGAATATGGCATTATTCAACCCTTGGTGGTGACTAAAGAGGATAATGAATATCAGTTAATTGCTGGTGAGAGAAGGTTAAGATCAGCTGAAATTTTAGAATTAAAAACGGTCCCGGTAATCGTCAGACAAGCTCAGGAAGTTGAAAAATTAGAAATAGCTTTAATTGAAAATGTGCAACGTAAAAATTTAAATCCCATTGAACAAGCGATAGCTTATCAAAAATTAATTGATGAGTTTAATTTTACTCAAGAACAAGTAGCACAAAAAATTGGCAAAAGTCGATCAAGTGTAAGTAATCTTTTACGCCTTTTAAATTTACCAGTAGAAATCCAAAAATCTTTAGCTGAAGGCAAAATTAATGAAGGTCATGCCAAGGCTATTTTAGCTTTTGATGAACCTAAACAACAGATGAAAATGTTCCACAAGATTGTGATCGGTGGTTTAACGGTTAGAGATGTTGAACAGGAAGCCAAGACTAGTACAATCAAAAAGACTAAAATAAACGAAAAGGATTTAGCCCTGCAACAACAGGAAAAAGTTTTGCGTGATAAATTAAGCACTAAGGTGGAAATTAAAAAATCTGCCCGTGGCGGTAAAATTATTATTGAATTTTATAGTAAAGAAGATTTAGACAGAATTATCAGTCAGATTAAATAAATTCATTTGCTAGATAAAAAACTGACTTGAGAACAGTTTTTTATTTAAGGACTTGCAAAGATTTTAAATATAGTGTATGATGGGTAAATAATTAAAATTTATTATTTTTATTACATATGATTAGTAAAAAGAAAAAAGACACGATTATTAATAAATTCGCCACTCATAAAAATGATACTGGTTCAAGCCAGGTCCAGGTCGCTCTCTTGAGTGAGGAAGTCAAAGATTTAACCAATCATTTACGTGCTCATAAACAAGACTTTTCATCACGCCGGGGTTTATTGAAAAAAGTTGGTCAGCGACGTCGTCTCTTAAGATATCTCAAACGAGAAGATCTTAAAGAATATGAGAAATTAATTCAAGAATTGAAATTAAAGGGCTAATCAAGTCCTTTAATTTTATAATTATTATGATTAAACATAAAGATCAAAGAGTGGGTATATTTGTCGATGTTCAAAATATGTATCATTCGGCAAAGAATTTATATAAAGCCAATGTTAATTTTGCTGAAATTTTAAAAGTTGCTGTGGCTGATCGACGCTTAGTTAGAGCCATCGCTTATGTAGTACAATCAAAGTCTTTTGAAGAAACAGCTTTTTTTGAAGCCCTAAGTAAACAAGGCTTTGAAATTAAAATGAAAGATTTACAAATTTTTTGGGGTGGAGAAAAGAAAGCTGATTGGGATGTGGGTTTATCAGTGGATGCGATTAAAATGGCTCCTAATTTAGATGTAATAGTTTTGGTTAGTGGAGATGGAGACTATATTCCATTAATTGAGTATTTACAATATCACGGTCGTATTGCCGAGGTGGTAGCTTTTGGCGGAACAACATCCAGTAAATTAAAAGAGGTAGCAGATGATTTTGTTGATTTGGGTCAAGATCAAAATCGATTTTTAATTCATTATCCTCAAAATAAAATTAAAGCTAGAAATAAAAAAATAAATAAAATAAATAAAAACCAACCAACCAACCAACTAACTAACTAACTAACTAACTAATCTCGCGGGTCAGTAGACTGAGAGACTGAGAGACCAAAGAGGTTCTCATAGTCTTTAGCTTGCTGATCGGCGATATAAATTATCTATGAAAAAACAAGACACTCAGATTCAACGATTTGAAACTCAAATTGCTGGTCAAAATTTAATTATTGAAACTGGCAAAATAGCCGGTCAAACCAACGGTAGTTGCACTGTGCAATTAGGCGAAACTTTAGTTTTAGCTACTGCTGTTTTAAGCGATGAATCTCGGGAAGGTGTAGATTACCTTCCTCTTTTAGTTGATTATGAAGAAAAATTATATGCTGCTGGTAAAATTAAAGGTTCACGCTTTATTAAGCGTGAGGGTCGAGCGGGCGATGAGGCTATTTTAGCTTCGCGTTTAATTGATCGAGCCATTCGACCACTATTTGATCAAAGTATTCGTTATGACATTCAAGTGATAGTTACTGTTTTATCTTTCGATCAAAAGAATGATCCAGACGTTGTCGGTTTAATTGCAGCAGCTTGTGCTTTAACTATTTCTGATATTCCCTGGGCGGGACCAATCGCTGGAGTAAGAGTTGGTTTGGTTGAAAATAATTGGGTATTAAATCCAAGTTATATTGATCGCGTTAATAGTCAACTTGATTTAGTGGTAGCTGGCACACAAGATAAAGTAATTATGTTGGAAGCTGGAGCTAATCAAGTTAGTGAAGATCAAGCTTTTGAAGCTATCAAATTTGGTCAAAAATATATTGGCGAAATAATTCAATTTATTAATACAGTTCAAAAAGCAATTGGCCGAGAAAAAAAGGATAACATTATAAAACAGATAATTAGTTCTGAAGAACAACAAGTGGAAGACTTGGTTCAAAAATATGTTGATGAAAATTTAAATTCTTATTTATTTGATCAACCTTTAAAAACAAAAAGTGAAAGACAACAAGCCTTTAAAAATTTCAAAGAAAAATTAAATGAATTTTTGGAGAGCCAAAACGTTGGTAAAGAGAAAAGAGAAAAAATCATGAAAAGTATTAAAGAGCGGGCCGAAGTGAAAATTTCAGAAATGCTTTTACAAAGCAATAAAAGAATTGATGGTCGGTTGCTTGATGAAATTAGACCACTTAAAAGTGAGGTTGGTTATTTACCACACACCCACGGTACGGGTTTGTTCAGTCGAGGCGAAACACAAATTTTATCGGTTGTAACGTTGGGTTCTCCGGGCGAAGAGCAAATCTTAGACACGATGGAAGAAAATGATAGCAAAAAACGTTTTTTCCATCATTACAATTTTCCACCTTTTAGCGTCGGTGATGTCGGGCCAATGCGTGGACCAGGACGCAGAGAAATTGGTCATGGAGCTTTAGCAGAAAGAGCCTTAAGTCCAGTTATTCCTGAAAAAGAAATTTTTCCTTATACCATTAGAATTGTTTCAGAAGTTTTATCTTCCAACGGTTCTTCTTCTCAGGCTTCGGTTTGTGCTGCAACTTTATCATTGATGGATGCAGGTGTGCCAATTAAGGCTCCGGTTGCTGGAGTGGCTATGGGTTTAGTTTCCAATACTGATAAAAATGGTGATATTAAAGACTATAAGATTTTAACCGATTTACAAGATCTAGAAGATGCCGAGGGTGGTATGGATTTTAAAGTGGCTGGCACTCGTGACGGAATTACAGCCATTCAACTAGACACTAAAACACACGGCCTATCAGATGAAATCGTAAAACAAACCTTACAACGAGCACATCAAGGTAGAATAGAAATTTTAGAAAATATGAGTCAGGCAATCAAACAGCCTCGCGAAAAATTATCACCTTACGCCCCACAGATTAGAATTATTCAAATTAATCCTGAAAAAATTCGTGAAGTGATTGGTTCTGGCGGTAAAGTTATTAACGAAATTATTGACAAAACTGGAGCGAGTATTGATATTGAACAAGACGGTCATGTTTTTGTTACAGCTGATAATGCCGAGAGCTTAGATAAGGCTTGCGAATGGATTAATAATATTGTGCGCGAAGTAGAAGTTAACGAAATTTTTCAGGGCAAAGTCGTCAAAATTATGGATTTTGGGGCTTTTGTTCAATTATTACCCAATCAAGATGGTTTAGTCCATATTTCTGAAATTGCACCGTATCGCATTAATAAAGTTGAAGATGTTTTAAAAGAGGGTGACCAGGTTTTTGTTAAAGTAATCAAAAAAGACGATCATGGTAAAATTAGTTTAAGTATGAAAAATTTACCAGAGAATCAATCTTTATACAAAAACAAACCAGAGGTTGGTAAAAAATAAACATTAAAAATAATTTAAAATTAATGACCCAAATTTTAAAAAATAAAAATTTTTGGATTATTATTTTAAGTTTTATTTTATTATTAAATTTAATTTTTGGTTTTTATTTTTTAGGGTCTCGTTCGGTTGATTTGATAAAATTTTTACCGGGGGAGACTATTTTTTTATCCAAAATTAATTTAACTTCAGCTAGACTAAATTTTTGGACTTTCAATTTAATTGAAAATGATGCCTGGAAAAATTTTTGGCACAAATCTAATTTAGTTAAAAATAATTATATTTATTTAAACGAACAATTGGAACAAATTTTTCAGCCTAGCAATATAAATTTTATTACCGAAGTTGCACCATTATTTAAAGATCAAATAGTTTTAGCTCAACTGGAAATAGCTGATAATTTAGAAACAGTTATTTTGGTTAAAATTACAGATCGCACTGCTATGGAAAATTTATTTTCTAGATTGGGACAAATCGAGACCGAAGTTTATCAAGACGAAATAATTTACAATTTACAATTAAATCATGCTTTAAAAATTAAAAATCAAACTGTTCAAAATTTAAATTATACTTGGCCCAAAAAAAATATTTTAGCTATTGCTACTTCGTCTCAGGCTAGCCAAAAAATTATTGAGGTTGATAAAAAATATATTTCTTCAATTAAAAACGATCAACGCATTGAACAAAACTTATTTTCAACTCAAAATAGTTTTATACAAATTTATTGGCATCGTCATTATTGGCAATATCATTTATCGTTCGATAATTATTTTTTGCAAGAGTTGTATGGTTATTATTTTAATCAAGAAAATTTAATTATGCCGGAATGGTTGAGTTTAACGATAGATTTAAATCAGGCAGACCTGGAATGGCAAATTAGTAATTTAGATTTAATTAATAATTTTGTCACCCAGAAAATTGATCTACCTTATGAGTTGTTAAATTTAAATCAGACTAACCATAATTTTATCAAACACATTTTTAAGGAACCGATTTTCTTTACTTTAAATATAGACTGGCATCATGAAATAAAAAATATTTTGCAACAATCTAATTTTAAAAATTATTTTGAACATTTAGAAAAAAAATATAATTTTAATTTAGAACAAGATGTGCTTTCACTTTTAAAATCGGAAAATTTATGGATAGTTTTTGACAATGAATTAAATAAACCAGATAAACAAAATTTAATTGAACACTTAAATAAATGTTTTGATTTTTCTACCCCAGGCGAATGTGTTTGGATAATTAAATACGAAAAAGATTTCGATCGAACTAAATTTAAAAAAATAGAACAAATTTTACAATATATTTTAGCTCTCAAATTTCCCCAAGAAAATTTATTAACCTTACCCGATCATGATCAAGTGATAGAATTAGTGGTTAATCCTGATAATTTTAAGTTTGAACAACAGGAAGTTAATAACTATCAATATCATTTTTTACGTAATGATATTTACAATTTAGAATTTGGTTATGTGGATACTGGTGATAAGGTTTTTTACAGTAATAATTTGGATTTATTAAATCAAACTCTTTATTCTCATGAATTTTTTAATCCAGTATTAGCTGAAAAATCTATTTTAGATCAAACTCAAAGTTTGTTTTTAAAATTAAATAGTATTTATCCACAATTAAATGGTAATTTAATAATTTCAGAATTTGGCTCTGATAAGCCATTTTTAAGAGGGTATCTTGATTGATAGTTAATAAGCTGTGGATAAGTTTGAGAAAATATTATTTTTTTAAAAATAAACATGTGGACAAAATTATAAGTAATGGTCAAGAATGGCTTAAACAAAAGCCTTTTTTATATTGACTCTTATTTATAAAAATAGTATAATATAAGTAGATCCTTCTGTTTGCTAAAGAATCTAATCAGCTAAGATTCTAAGTTTACAAAAATTTTCAGGCTTGTAGATAGGGCAAACCATTATTCTTGCGGCCAGCAGTTCTTTACATAATTTAGGCTTGAAAAACCTAAAACAAAAATAAAAAGAAAATTTCTGTTCGTTGAACTCTATATAAAACGGATGGGAGTAGCCATCAAATAGAAGGTAACTAATTTCGCCTAGCTGTACGAAAAATTTTTTTCCGACCGAGATTCATAGGTGCTCTTTAGCACAACAAAAAAAGCATAAAGGGTAGTTATGACCAGTTGGAAATATTATACCGAAAGGGGCACAGGCCCCAAAATAAAAAAAGGAAAGTCTGTGTCCCTTTTTCATTTACTAAAATTTTAAAAAAATTGTATAATATAGACGTTAAGATTTTATCAAATTATTTTTTGTGTGTTGCAATCAAGTTTGAAAAAATAATCAAGGTAATTACAATTTTATGAAAAGTACACCAAAAAATTTAGCTTGCTCGGTTGGTAATTTTTACTAAAGCGATTTCATATATCGAATGTAAAAAACAAAACCAATTGGGTTAATTTATGAAAACAAAAAAAATATTTTTAATCATTATTATAAATTTATTTTGTCTTGGCTTATTATATCTTGATTTAAGATTAAAAGATTTTTTTATACAACATCCCGATTTTTATCGCGGTGTTTTTTTTGATATTCTATTTTTTAAATTTAAATCCAACCCGTATATTGCCTTGGGTATTAAAATAAATTATGGAGCGATAATTTTTTTCAATTTTTTAATTTTAATTGGTTTGATTTATTTTTTAATAAAAAAATATTTTAAATTAGAATATTTTTATATTTTAAATTTAAGTTTAATTTTAATTGGTGCGTTGAGTAATTTAATTGATCGTTTAAATCATCATTATGTGGTTGATTATATTAGCATACCCTGGTGGCCAGTTTTTAATTTGGCAGATGTGATGATTGTGGCGGGGGCAATTTTAATTTTAATTCAAGAATTAAAAATAAAAAAACAAAAATAAATTTTATGTTATCAAAAATTTTTACTTGCGCAGTTTTGGGTTTAGAATCACAATTGATAGAATTAGAAACTGCCATCTCGGCTCATTTTCCGGGATTTTTTATGGTAGGTCTGCCCGACAAAGCAATTGAAGAATCTAAGGAAAGGGTGAATCTGGCGATTAAAAATAGTGGCTTTAATTTTCCACGCTCAAAAGTAACAATTAATTTAGCACCAGCTGATTTGCATAAAGAGGGGACCGGTTATGACCTGCCAATTGCTTTGGGAATTTTATTAGCCTCCAGTCAAATTCAAATTCCAGACTTAGAAAAAAGTTTATTTGTTGGCGAGTTGGCTTTGGATGGAAAATTAAGACACACCAACGGGGTGTTGCCAATTGCTATTTTTGCTAAGGAAAATAATTTTGAAAAAATTTTTATTCCACAGGCCGATGTGGCGGAGGCAAGTTTGGTTCATGGTATTCAAATTTATCCCATTGCTAGTTTACAAGATTTAGTTAATTTTTTTATTCAACAAAAAAATATTCAACCAATTACAGCTGGATTAAATGATAAAAATTTAATTGAAGATCCAGATTTAAAATATGAATATGACATGGCTTATGTTAAAGGTCAGGAACAAGCTAAGCGGGCTTTAGAAATTGCGGCGGCCGGTGGTCACAATGTGCGCATGAGTGGCCCACCTGGCTCTGGCAAAACTATGTTAGCGCGGGCCATGACGTCAATTTTACCAACCATGACAGCTGACGAATCTTTAGAGGTAACAAAAATTTATAGTGTGGCTGGTTTATTGTCGCCACAAAAGCCGTTGATTAATCAACGGCCGTTTCGGAGTCCGCATCATACGTCGTCAGGCGTGGCTTTAGTCGGTGGTGGTCAAGTGCCTAAACCTGGAGAAATTACCTTGGCTCATCGTGGGGTGTTGTTTTTAGATGAGTTTCCAGAATTTCCACGTACAGTTTTAGAAAATTTACGCCAACCATTGGAAGATGGAGTAATTACTATTTCACGCGCTAAGGCGAGTTATACTTTTCCAGCGCGAGTGACTTTAATTGCCTCGCAAAATCCATGTCCGTGTGGTTATTATGGCGACCCATATCATGAGTGTACTTGTTCGCCTGGTCAAGTGATCAAATATCAAAAGAAAATTTCTGGGCCACTTTTGGATCGGATAGATTTACATATTGAAGTACCTCGAGTCAAAATTGAAAAATTAACTTCTGACCAAGTGGCTGAACCATCAGTTGAAATTCGCCAACGGGTGCAACGGGCACGTGATTTACAATCACAACGTTATAAGGGTTTAAATATTTTTACTAATTCAGAATTGGGTGCTAAACAAATCAGAGAATTTTGTCAGTTAAATTCAGAAGCGCAACAACTTTTAAATTCAGCTTTGCAACAGTTACATTTATCAGCGCGAGGTTATCATCGGACATTAAAAGTCGCGCGCACGATTGCGGATTTAAATCAGCAAGACGAAATTCAGTCTGAGCACATTGCCGAAGCTTTACAATATCGGGAGAAGGCGGAGTAAAAAATGAAAATCTAAATCAGGAGAAAGCAGAATAAAAAATGAAAGTTTAAAATTGAAAACTTAAACCCAAAATGTCATTCTGGAACGAGCCTGCCGATTCGGCAGGCGAGTGATAGGATCCCGTGAGATGACGAGTCGATATTTAAAAATAAATTCCCCTCCTTACCAGGAAGGGGATAAAGGGGTGGTTCTGTTTTAAACTAACTTCAGAATTAACCACCCCCTAACCCCCTTCCCAAATCAAGTTTGGGACAGGCTCTTGAAAAGGAGGGGATAATAAAGATAAATTTTTTTAAAACAAGAGAACTTTAAAAGTGATTCCCCTCCTTAAAAAGGTGGGGAGGATCTTAGAGACAATTTTAAAATTAACACTAGATCTTGCCTGTCGGTGGATAGGTGTCCCGTCTATGAGGGAATGACCCTTATGATCTTGACAAGAAAGATAATTTAAACTAGTATAAAAATAATCTAAAAGTTCTTTTAAAATAAATTCTTGAGGCGAATATTTTGAGAATCAAAAATTGGTTTTTAAAATATTCGTCTCAATTGGAGTCGAATCTGTATCTAATAAAATCTGGATATAGAAAATATACAAAAAAGAAAAGGAGAGTAAAAATGTCGAACGTCGATTTTAAAAAAGCAGAGGAAGATTTTGAGAAAAGACACAAAGATGATCCACCAATTGATTTGGAGGAATTAGAGAAAGTTTATAGAAAGATAGAGGAAGAATCTAAAAAAATGATATTAAGGCGCCCCACGCCTGAAGAAATGCGGAAACCCTTCACTGAGTAGTTAAAAAAATATTTATAATTAAGGATTTCGGTTGTCTTGGGATAAAGCTTCAAAACAAAAAGGTGACTGTATGGTCACCTTTTCTATTTAAAATTTTTTAATAAATATAACCAATAATTCGGCTATCGTTTAATTTAAGAGTTCGTTCAGAATAAATACCTAAACCTTTGTAATTCATCTCTGAAAAAGTGACTGTATTTTTGCCGACCGACTCAACATAGCCAACATGTCCCCACCAACTTTCACGCGTAGCAATAATCGAGCCGACGGTTGGGGTTTTACCAATACTGTAGCCATAAGCTTGGGCATTGCGTAACCAATGCTTAGCATCTCCACCCCAAGGAATATAACGACGAGTGGAAACATAATAAGTACAATGCCCCCAAGGAAAGATGTGTCCACCTTTGGGTGTGCCATAATATTTTTTAATTTGAGTTGAACTAGGCGCAGAATAAGTTGGCGTAGGCGTAGGCGTATATTTGATGCCACCAGGAATAATTAAATTTTGATTAAGTATCAAGGAATCGTCTACAGCTAAATGATTAAATTCTAAAATTTTATCTTTTTCGGTTTGATATTTTTTAGCTAAACTATTAATAGTGTCGCCAGATTTAATTTTATGTGAAACACCATCAATCGGCAAGACGGTAATTTTTTGACCAGGTCGGATGACGGAATTATAAGTTAAATTATTTTCCCAAAGAATCGTTTTTTGAGATAAGCCATATTTTTCAGCAATTGAACCGATGGTGTCGCCAGATTGGACAACGTAATATTCAATTTGACTTCGGGCGGGAATATAACGATCGCTAGCATTAATATTTGGATCAGCTACGAGCGTTGGATTTTCAATTAAACCACCATAGTTGGGTGTTTTTAAAATTTCAATAAATTCATTTTCCAATTTTTGATCATAAGACATAATAGGTAATAGATTTTCATTTACTAGGGTGGGAGCTGGCAATGGACCCTCGGTAATTTCTTCTTGAGAAATTTTATTTAATGAATAAAAAAGTGGTTGATCTTGATAACTACCCTCTTGAACATCAGAGGCTTTGATGTTGTGGCCAACAATTAAAATTGCTCCACCAATTATAAAAAAATGTAAAGCTTTTTTTTGTAAAATTAAAAATTTTATTTTAGACAGAGAGATGGCATTAATCAAACGGATTTTTTGAGCAAGTCGGCGACCAATTTTATAAAAGGGGAAAATTAGCCATTTAAAAAAAAGCTGGCCAACCAACTTTAAAAACCACTGTAAAGAAATTTTAATTCCAGTTTGAATTTTTTTTATTAAATATAGACTACCAATAACTAGATGCGTTAAAACATATTTAATTTTAGACATATATGATTAGCATAGCAAATTTTTTAAAAAATTTCAATAAGTTGAAAAAAAAACCAAAAAGTGATATGATGGGCTTAGTTAGACTTATTTTATAAAATTAAATATATGGAAATTAATCAAGAAGAATATCAGCCACAAATTTTTGAAAAAAAATGGCAGGAGCAATGGCAGACTCAAGGCTTACATCAAGCCAGTGACAAAAAAGACAAACCCAAATATTATTGTTTGGATATGTTTCCTTATCCGTCAGGTGAGGGTTTGCATGTCGGGCATCTTAGGGGTTATACTTATTCTGATGTGATTAGTCGTAAGAAAAAAATGCAAGGTTATAATGTTTTACATCCGATGGGTTTTGATGCTTTTGGTTTACCAGCTGAAAATTATGCCTTGGCTCATAATATTCCACCACAAGAAAGTGTGACAAAAAATATTAGTCATTTTCGCCAGCAATTAAATTCTTTTGGTTATATGTATGATTGGGATCGGGAGGTAGTGACATGTAATAGTGATTATTATAAATGGACGCAGTGGTTATTTTTACAATTATATAAAAAGGGCTTAGCTTATCACAAAGAAGCTTTTATTAATTGGTGTACCGGCTGTAAAGCGAGTTTAGCTAACGAAGAGGTTGTCGCTGGTAAGTGTGAGCGCTGTGGTAGCGAGGTGACTAAAAAGAAATTAACTCAATGGTTTTTAAAAATTACTGATTACGCCGATCGGTTATTGAACGATTTACAATATTTAAATTGGCCAGATAAAGTTAAGACCATGCAGAAAAATTGGATCGGTCAAAGTTATGGGACCGAATTTGTTATGGAAGTAATGTTTGATGGTAAAGAAAAAAAGAAAGTCGAAGAATTAACTGGTTTAGACTACAAATTAGCTGGTGCAATTAGCCCAGATGATGAAGTTAAAATTAAAATATATACCACGCGGATTGATACGATTTTTGGCATTACTTATGTAGTTTTGGCGCCAGAGCATCCGTTGGTAAATTATTTAACCACATCAGAACAAAAAAATATAGTTGAAGAATATATTCAGCAAAGTTCAAGGTTAGCCCAAAGAGAGCGATTATCTCAAGAACGTGAGAAGACGGGTGTTTTTACTGGATCATATGCTATTAATCCGGTCAATAACAAACAGGTGCCAATTTGGGTGGCGGATTATGTTTTACCAGATTATGCTTCGGGTGCGATTATGGCGGTGCCAGCGCATGACGACCGCGATTACGAATTTGCCGAAAAATATGGTTTAGAAATTATAGAAGTTATTGTGCCTGAAGGTTTAAAAGAACAAAAAAATAAAGCTTTTATTGAAGATGGTGTTTTGGTTGGTTCAGGTGAATTTACAAATTTAACTTCAGTTGAGGCGAGAGAAAAAATTACTGCTTGGTTGGAAGAACAGGGGCTGGGTTATGGCACTAAAAAATACAAATTGCGTGATTGGTTAATCTCTAGACAACGTTATTGGGGCGCACCCATTCCAATTGTTTATTGTGATAAATGTGGCGAGGTGCCTGTGCCAGAAAAGGATTTACCTTTATTATTACCAGAAATTAAAGATTTTCGTCCAACTGATACTGGTCGGTCACCCCTAGCTAGAACGGAAAACTTTGCTCAAACTACTTGTCCCAAATGTGGTGGTCCAGCACATCGCGAAACAGATACAATTTCTCAATGGGTGTGTTCGTCATGGTATTTTTGTCGTTATGCTGATTCTAAAAATGAAACAGAAATTTTTGACAAAAAGAAAGTTAAATATTGGTTGCCAGTCGATCTATATATTGGCGGCGTTGAACATGCAGTTTTACATTTATTATATGCTCGATTTTTTACCAAATTTATGTTTGATGTTGGCTTGATTGAATTTGAAGAGCCCTTTAATAAATTATTTAATCAGGGAATGATTTATTATCAAGGCAGTAAGATGAGTAAGTCTAAGGGTAATGTAGTCAACCCCGATGAAATTATTCAAAAATATGGTGTGGATACTTTAAGAATCTATGAATTATTTATGGGACCAGCCGAACAAGATGTAGAATGGAGCGATGAAAGTGTCATTGGTATTTATCGGTTTTTAGAAAAAATTTGGCAATTAGCTAATTACATTTTAAATAATCAATCTCAAGTTGAAATTGAGCCAGAATTAGAAAAATTCAAGCATAAAACCATTAAGCGTGTTGGTCAAGATTTAGATGATTTTAAATTTAATACAGCGGTAGCAGCTTTAATGGAATACGTAAATAATTTAAATGAATTTAAAAATAATAATCAGGTTATACACATTTCTTATTTAAGCGATTTAATTAAAATGATTGCCCCAATGGCACCTCATACAGCCGAAGAATTGTGGCATAGATTAGGCAACATTGGAAGTATTTTTGAACAGACTTGGCCCGACTATCAAGAAAATTTAGTAATTGACAAAACCTTTGATTTAGTTATTCAAATTAATGGTAAGGTGCGCGATACTATTATTGTTGGTGTAGAAATAAAACAAGATGAAGCTTTAGAATTAGTTAAACAACAAGAAAAAATCATTAAATATTTAGAAAACAAAGAAATTAAAAAAGTCATTTTTGTGCCAGGTCGTTTAATTAATTTAGTTATCTAAAATGCAGTTAACTTCGCCCAAAGAAGTTAAGTCAATTTTGAAAGAATATCAAGTCTTACCCAAAAAAAATAAAGGTCAGAATTTTTTGATTAGTGAAAAAGTTTTAAATCAAATAGTTGCATCAGCAGATTTAAAAAAAACTGATAGGGTTTTAGAGATTGGTCCAGGTTTGGGCATTTTGACCCAAGAATTAGCCCTTAAAACGCAACAAGTTACGAGTGTGGAATTAGATAAAAAGTTGAGCTGTTTTTTAATAGACAAGATTTTACCGCAATTTAAAAATATAGAATTGATCGAAAATGATATATTAAAATTATTTAAAAATAAAAATTTTTTAGATCAACATAAAATTAATAAAGTTGTTGCCAACTTACCATATCAAATTACTTCACAAGTTTTACGTCAATTAAGCTCACAAAAACCACTGCCAGAAACAATGGTTTTTTTAGTTCAAAAGGAAGTTGCTGAACGTATTGTTGGTCAGCCACCGCAGATGAGTTTATTGAGTTTAGCTATTCAATTTTATTGGCAGCCTAAAATTATTACTAAAGTCGAGGCAACTAAATTTTGGCCACAGCCTAGAGTTGATTCAGCTATTTTAAAATTAACTTTAAAATCAGATATTAAATATCAAATCGAAGATGAATTTTTTAAATTAATTAAAGTTGGTTTTAGTGCTAAAAGAAAAAAACTCAGCAACAACCTTAAAAATGGATTAAAAATGTCCAATCAAGAATTAGATTTAATTTTTAAAAAATTAAATTTAAATTTAAATATTCGGGCACAAGAGTTAAGATCAGAAGATTGGTTCAATTTGGTTAAAATTATATTTTGATTTTTTCTCTTGGCGGAATTTTTATCAAGTGTTATAATAATAGGTATCTTAATCTAATTTTAATTGTGTGAATAATTACGAAAAAAGGTTGTCTTGGTTTAATACTCCACAAGGAGAGAAAGCTAGTTTTTGGGGGTTAATTGGCTTAACTTTTTTTATCATTATTATTGCTTTTTTTTCTTTTCGATCAAACCTTAGATCATCTTTTACTGATTGGCAAAAAGATTTAATTGAAAAATCTCAAGAAGACAGTGAAATGGTAGTTTCAGATGAAGAATTAATAGGTTTACAAAATAAAGATACCGATCAAGACGGTCTAACTGATTTTGAGGAATTATATATTTACAAAACTAGTCCATATTTAGTTGATTCAGATAGTGATGGTAAGTCCGATCAAGAAGAAATAACTACCGGCGAAAATCCTAATTGTGCGCCGGGTCAGGATTGTGGTGTTGTTAATGAAAATACCAACAATAATCAACCAATCGAAAATATTAATAATTTAGATACATTTTCAACGAGTGATCTCGAGAGTCAAGAGTTGCGCGAATTATTATTGCAAGCTGGTGTTCCACAAGATGTTTTAAATCAGACCGATGATCAAACATTGTTTGAAGTTTATCAAGAAACCATAGAAGAGACTGGTGGTTTAGATTTGGAGGTTTTAAATCAAACCCAGGTTGAAAATTCTGATCAGCAATCAATGTTAGATTATTTTGAAAAGATGTCTGCTAGCGAGTTGAGAAGTTTAATGATTTCAGAAGGTTTTGACCCTGAAGTTTTAGATTCAATGGACGATGAAACTTTAAAAGCTACAGTTTTAGAGTCTTTAAGACAAGAAGCCAATTAATAAAATAAATATAATTTTAAAATATGTTTAAGCTATCTGAAAAATTTAAAAAAATAATTTATACTCTAGTTTTATTTGTTTTTGCTAGTCAATTAGTTTTGCCGATTTTTTTATATCCGCAACCAGCTCAAGCAGTTTTTGGTATAACATTTGATCCAGCTAATTTGATTGAAATGATTGGAGAATGGGCAAAGACACTAGGCGAAAAAGCTTGGGAAGCGGTTAAGAACGTTGCTGTTTTGCAAACTATTAATAGTTCTATTCAGATGTACACCCAAAAAATGGCTCATGATTTGGCTGTAGATTTGGCTAGTGGCGGTGAGGGAGGAAAGCCATTATTTTATCATAAGCCGTGGGGTGATTATATGCAAGATGCGGGAGAAGCGGCTGCTGGCGAATTCATTGGAGGAATATCAGAATCTTTTGAAGAGTATTTAGGCTTTAATTTGTGCGAGCCTAGAATTCAACAAAAAAAGTTTGATTTAGTTATTGGTTTGGTTAAGTTTACTGAGCCAACACAAGCCAAACCTAAATGTGAATGGCGAGAAATTGAGGGCAACTGGAAGAAATTTGCCGCAGAATTAGAATCAAATCAATTTTTAGATTATTTTAGTCTGCAATTTGATCCTCAGCAAAATGATGTTGGAACATTTTTGAGCTTATGGGATGAATTATCAGAAGAAGAGCAAAAACAACAAGAAATAGCTAAATTAAATAGAGCTTATGAAGAAGCTGGATTAAAAACTAGAAAAGACCCCATTAGTGGTAAATTAATTAAACCAACACAAATGACGGGGGAAGATGTTGGACAATTATCTGATACTGGTAAAACTTGGTGGGATAAACAGATTGAAATGGCGGGAGAATTTAAAAGTCCATTAAATCTTTTTGTAACAACCTTTGCAAATACTTTAGCTGCGAGGCTAACACAACGATTTAACAAAGGATTGATAGGTCTTTTAAATAATAAGGAAGAAGATTCAGAGAGTTGGGGAGAAGTTAGGAGTCGTCCAGGCAGAGAGCAGGCAAGTGAAGTTTTGTCTAGTATTATGACTCCTCCGATTACAAGTACTTCAGGAGAAGTAGATATTTTAACTGAATTTACCGCCTGTCCGGAAGCGAAATATGCTGGTCCAAATAATTGTGTTATAGATAGTCGTTTTGCAGCAGCTATTCGTGAAGGAGTAACCATTCAAGAAGCTTTAGAAAAAAATTATTTAAATGGCTCTTGGTTGGTGAGCGATCCAACAATTAAAGATTCAACACAAGATTATAATAGACGTTATTCTTTAACGAATATAAAAAAACTACGTCAATATAGGGTGGTCCCCCTAGGTTTAGAGATTGCCGCTGCTTTAATTAACGAAGGCGAAGCTGGGGCTAAATCAAGCTTAAATACTATTGTTAATAATTTTAATAATTCAGAAAGCGTATTTTATCATCTTGTTGATCCAAACTGGGTATTAAAAGCACCACTAATGCAATGTGTTGCTCAGGGCTACGGAGCTACGCCTTTATCTGGTACAGCTGAGCGTGAAGAATATTGTGCTAAAACGGAAGATTGTTTACAAGAAGATGGTATGGGGGGATGTTTAGCTTGGGGGCAATGTACTAAAGAAAAAAATACCTGGGCTTTTCCACAAGCTGATGCTTGTCCAGAATATTATGATACTTGTACGGCCTACACGCGTTCATCAGATGGTGCCAGTTTTAATTATTTAGAAAGTACTTTAGATTTTGATGGTTGTAACGCTTCAAATGTAGGCTGTCGGTGGTATAGTACTTGTCAAGATGATAGCGCTAACTGGGAGGGGGACGACATGTTAACTTGTGGTGATGACGCCAGTTATGATCGAGTGTATTTAAATAAACAGGTTGAAGAGTGTGATAGTCAAAATGATGGTTGCACCCAATTTATTTCGTTACAATCAGGTGTTAATTTTGTACCGAATGGTAGTTTTGAAATTACCAATGATGACGGTAAACCTATTTTAAATAATATACAAGAAATTACAAATTTTAATAATACTGGTGCTGAAAGTATTTCAGGTAATATAGCCGTTAAGGGTGGATACACAATTAATCTGCCAAACATTTTTTATGATCAAATTAAACAAACTTATACATTATCAGCTTGGGTAAAACCAGAGGCAGACATAAATAGCGTGGATATTATTTCTTTTAGCTTAGTTCCATCTCAAAAAAATGACGTTATGACGGTAGTTGATAAATCAGCTAATATAAATACAGATATAGGGACAACCAATCAAGTAATTAATTTAAATGCTAATTTAACGGCAGGTACTTATCAGGAGGTTTCTTTGACTGTTTCTTATTTTTTTAATGACAGTATAATGTTAAGTTTTCATCCTGGTCCTTTTGTTAAATTAAATACCAGTAATATTTGGTACGACAATATTCAACTGGAAGTGGGTTCGACTGCTACAGCATATAAAGAGTATGGTGGTGGTGGAAATGTTTATTTAAAAAAAGCGCCGGATTATTATAATTGTTATGATTATGACAAAGATAATGATTCGCCATATTGTTCAAATTATATAGCTAGTTGTAGTGCTCGTGATATTGGCTGTGAAGAATATACCCCCGAAAATAATGATCCAGCTTTAACTGCCATTGTTTCTGAGGATGATATGTGTCTGCCAGAATGTAATGGTTTCCAGACTTATAAACAAGTGCCTTTAGAATGGGATAGTCATAATGTTACGGATGGTTTTATTGATATGATTGCAGAAAGCGGTCAAACCTGTGCAGCAAATCAGGTTGGGTGTGCTGAATATACTAACTTAGATGACATAGCAACCGGCGGTGAGGGTTTGGAATATTATTCTGCAGTACGTAATTGTCAAAAACCTAGTAATAATTTATGTCAAACATATTACACTTGGGAGGGTGATGATCGTTTAGGCTATCAATTAAAGCCACATAATTTAATTTCGAATTATGGAGTAGAGCCATGCACTGAATTACAGGGTGCTTGGGAACCGGCCGCTGCTCAATGTGGCATGGCAGATTCTTGCACTTATGGTGATGACCCAGATTGTTTAGAATATTATGATGAAAATGGAAATATTTATCATACTGATCGTAATAAAGTTATAACCTGTTCGAATGAGTGTTATCCGTATCGTAAAACTTTAACTGACGTGACAGGAGATGAAGTCTTAAATAATGAAGATTGCCCCGTCGGCCATTGGTACAACGGAGAGTGTTTGTTTAATTTAATGGCCAATGAAAGTGTTATGTGCACGACCAATAACGTCGGTTGTCGAGAATATAAAGGTAATTTTTCTAACAATATCAAAGAAATTTTTAGTGATGATTTTGAAAATGGTATGATTTCTCCAACTGATTGGTTATGCTTGGGCGGAAATTGTGTTTTATCAAATGAAAATTTAGAAATTGGCGGACACTCAATTAATATTACTAATAATTCTCGAAGATTTATATCTCCACCAGAAATAAATAAATCATATATATTATCTTTTTGGGCTAAGGGTTTGGGAACGGTGAATGCACAATTAAGTGATGGCTCTAACTCATCAGAAGTTTATACCGCTACTTTGATAGGAGATTGGGGTTATTATAAATTTGGACCTATTTTTATAGATCAAACTTGGTCTGACTCATCGTCTGTTGTTTTTGGTGCGACTGGTTCATTTAATTACTTTTTAGATAAAATAATTTTAACCGAAGTTAACGAAAACATATTTTTAATTCAAAATTCTTGGGACGATCCCAGTGTTTGTGATGGCGAATTGGGTTGTCAGGCTTACCGTGATTCATCCAATCAAGAATATTATTTAAAATCATTTAGTAGTTTATGTTCGTCAGAGGTAGTTGGTTGTCAGATATTTATTAATACACAAAATTCAATTTCACCTTATGCACAGACGTTTAACAAAAATAATGATAATCCTTTAGATGGCGAGAGTTTAATAGATAATATAACTATAACAAGTGATGCATTTTTGCCTTTAATTTATAATGAAGGCTACGAATGTTCTTATGAAAATAAAGGCTGTCAAAGATTGGGTTTGCCAGACCAAAACATGGAAGGTTATAGTTGGAGTGAGCGTTATTTAATTAATGATCCAGAAAAATATCAATCTACTCCCCAAAAGCCAATTTCAGGAGCTATTTTATGTGACGCTACTCATGATGGTTGTGAGGAATTTGTTGATAGTCAGGGTGGTTCAAATTATTTTATTGATCCAGATCCTTTTATTTGTGAATATAGACATGGCGTAGAAAACAAGTGGTTTATCAAGGGAACTGATAATTTGTGCAACAATACGGGTTATATTGAAAATTGGGACAATGGAACAAATTCGACATATAGTGGTTATGCTGGTGAATGTAAAACAGACATGAATCAGTGTACTTTATTTGCTGACACATATGCTCATGGAGACAATTTAATTGCTGATGCGGATTTTGAGACAGTGGATGATTGGAATGTGACGGCCTGGAATACTAGCAGTGGCGTTATTCCGACAACCAGTCCAACGACATTATGGTCTGGCAATAAACCTTATCTCAATACTACTCAGGGCACAAATAATTCGAGTGTTATTATGCCAGGTAATCCATGGAATAATTATGGTCCATGCTGTGGGGCGACGCAAATTAAACCCGCTGAGGTGTATCAATTTATTGATGTGGCGCCTAATCAAGTTTATAAATTTACAGCTTTAGTAAAAGCTTTGCACGAAGAAGATATTGCTAAAATATTAATTGGGCCAGCAGGTTATAGTGGGTCAGTTAATGAGAATCCGGGTATGCGTTTAGAATCGGTTTATGGCTTTGAATCAATAATTAGATCTATCGATAAACGTGGTAATGGAGAGTGGCCGGATCAAGGTTTAGCTTTGGAAGTAAAAATAAGTGATTTAGGTGATATAGATAATTGGTATCAAATTTCAGGCGCCTTTAAGACCGGCGATGAGGTTAATAAAATTAGTATTAGATTACAAGGTACGACAAAAAGTATTAGCGGAAGTTGGTCTGGTGGCGGTGGTGTAACGGCTAGTTTGTTTAAAAAATTATGGTCTAAAATATTTAAATCAGTTCAGGCTCAAGTCGTTTTACCTCCATCATCTTGTGATTCAAGTGGAATTAAACAATGTCAGGCTGGTTTTAATGCCACAACCTTGTTTGATAATTTAGAATTAAAAGTGATTGATGCTTATTATTATTTAGATAATGAACAATTAGACACAACTTCGTGTAACGGCCAGGTGTCTTTGAAAGAGGGTTGCGTCTTATTAAATAACACCAATCAGTCGAATTTAAAATATAACGCAGTTAGAACTTATATTTCTAGTGATGAAGAAGATGGTAAAAGTATGGCACCAACAAGTTGTGGAGAATCGTCAGGCGGTGGTTGTGATGGAGAAATTGGAGGAACTGGTGGCACGGACAATTTTATTTATGGTTATGATGATACAAATACTATTTTAAAAGTTAGGCGTGATCGTCAATGTTCAGAATGGTTATATTGCACCGATACGGATTATGAATGGGACAATATTGAAGGTCAATGGAAAGCAAAATGTATTAATTATGGTCGGTGTAATCAAATTGGTGATACGGAGGATCCCCTAGGTACTTGTCCAGGGTCGGGTATGGTTCACGTTGAGACACATATAAATGAACCATGTTTGAGTGATTTTGATTGTGGAATTAATGAAGCCTGTTTGGGTTTAGATCGATCAGAAGATTGGGATGATAAATATAGATATCGTCGAAATGTATGTAGCACGGATTATGGTTTAACTTCAAGTTGTCCAGGTGGAAGCTATGTCGGGGCTGGCACGTGTGTGGCTGTGACTAGAGCAGTTGAGGCCTATCAACAACGCGATATTTCTTGGCAGGGCGAAGATTATTCTGGTTGGTCTATTAATAATTTAGAACCCATTGAATTTTTAACCACTCAAAAATACGGTACTGGCGCGCCCGATGATCCGGAATTTTATGCCAGAACTTATATTTATAAGGAAGACTTACAAGGTTGTTCTGAGGGAGATACTAGTAGCAGTTGTCCGGGAAAATGTTATGGTGATGAATGTTGGATAGACTATGGTTTGAGTAATGATTTTTGTATTAATGATAGTGACTGTATCCTAAGCCAAACTTGTGATTTAACTATTAACCATTGTCGCTGTGCTAGTGATGATCAATGTCCAGACAATCAAATTTGCGGCGATGGTGCATGCGTAGTTAAAGCCAGTACGCGTTTATATGCTGAAAAGGATAGTCCCTTTGCGGCTGGGATGGATGAGCAGGCTTACACAACCCAGGGTAGGCCATATTATCCGGAAGCTAATGTGTGTGATGATGATAGCGGTGAAGAATGTCAATTAAAATATCGCAAAGTTAAATATGGTTCAGAAGTTAGATATTATAATATTAATACTTCGGGGTGTATTGGTGATGTTAATGACGACCCAACCGGAGAAACTTGCATTCCGGAAGGTATTTGTGTTTCAGTGGATACTGGCTATCAAATTGGTAATCGGTGTAAAACCGATAGTGATTGTGGATCTGAAATGGGGAGTTGTGCATTGAAACAACGCGATGATTTATACTATTCTTGGGGTGGATATTGTTTAGAAACAGATCCCTCACAACACGAAGATATTAACGCTTGTATGTCTTGGGATCCGGTGGATGAAACTCTGGGCGAGGTCTCAATTTTTAATCTCCAACCAGAAGCAGCCTATTTTGCTGATCAACCATGGTATTGTGTGGAGGAGATGGAAGATGCACCAGTGATTAATATTGATAAAAATAATTCAACAGAATTTTTTAGTGGACCAAGCAAGCAAGGAAGCTGTAGTGGTTGCGGAGATAATATGTGTGACAAATCTCCAGTTTGTGGCCAGTGGTGTTGTGCGCCAATTACTCATTTTGTGGGTGGATATTATGAAGTGGCTGACAATAAGGATTGTTCCGGTGACTCATGGAGCGAATGGAGTTTTGGAAATTGGCTTGGCAATTCTTTATTTAGAGATCAAATAGAAAAAATATATATAGAAGTGTATTCACCTGACGGGGATTTTTCTCTTGAAGATACAACCGGAGAAAACAATTGTGAACATAGTGGATGTGGGAATGACGATAATAACGATGGTATGGGATGTCCTGATTGCCCAAATTATCTAAATGTGTCAATACAAATTTCAAGTGGGGATGACGAGATTTATATAGGAGGAGATATTTCGGAAGGTGATAAATATCCAAAATGCAGCGCCTGTGATGATGGGGGAAAAATAGGTTTTTGGGTGAGGTGGAACGATGATGACTCATTAAAATCCATAGGAATAAGAGCGGAAGATTATGGCGGTTCTTTAGCCTTTTTAATTGAAAATATAAAAATTCATCTCAAACAAGGTTGTAAAACGGTAGTTGATGTGACGGAAAATAGCACAAATTTTCCCACTTTAACACAAGCTTGGACGAACCGGGTTAATAATTGGCAGAATATTAGTCGAATGCAAAATTACGATACAGCAATAGGTTTTAGTTCTATTGATGATAAAGATTTAAATTCAAATTGTAAACCATGGGGAGCGATTGGTTCAAGTAGTAACATTTTAGATACCTACATAACCGACAATAGTGGGTTAGGTGTGTGCGTTGATTATGCTGGGGCGATGTATGCGATATATTCTAGTAGTTGGAGAGATGGGATTACTTATATCAGTAGTGGTTTGGATAGAGTTTTCGCTTCGGCCAATGGGGTATATGAATTTAATATTGATGATTTTGAATATAATCTATTAACAACAACACACGCGTGGTCGCCACCTTCAACCTTGTGTCCTTTTTCAACTCGAGATGCTGGCACGGCTACAACCTATTGTGGCATTCCACCACAAGTAAAAGGTGTGGAGACTTCTAATAATTTTGACGTAATTAGTCCGACTGATAAATATATTGATGGTAGCCCAGTTATTAAAAACGGTGAACGCGCCGAGATTCGTTTTTATGCCAAAGCAGATGATAATCAGATGCCAATTCGTAGAATAGTAGTCGACGCTGGCGATGAATCAAATGCTTGGGAAAAAGACAATGTTTTATTGAAAAATCGCTGGGATGATTGCAACAATACCTCATTTGGGACTTCCGAAGCAGGGTGTATGAATGATGCATATTTTGCCATGACACATGTGTATGCTTATAAAAACGATTTGCCTTCTTGCGATTTTCGTATAGATAGAGAAGACAATTGTGAAAAAGATATGGTCATAGATGGGATCAATCAAACTGTTAATATCTACAAACCGCGCATTCAGGTTCAGGATAACTGGGGGTGGTGCACGGGGAGTTGTCACACAAACGGAGGCCAGAGCGGGTGTTTTAAGAGTGAATTTTTAGATGAATGCAATACTGCATCTAATGAATCATGGGTGAATTTTGATAAACAAATTATAGTAATTCAATAATAATTATTTTAGATAAACATACTTGGCAAATATAAATAAAAACAATATAATAAAATCACATTCATTTACAGGTTCATTGTAAACTTAAAAATACCAAAGGAGGTATTGCTATGCTTAGTAAGATGATTGCATGGGGGTGCATCTTATTTGTTATTTTCATCGCGATTATGGGTTGTGGTAAAAATGTAGTTACCAACCCACCAGATGATGATGGAGTTGATACGTTGTGCTATGGTTGGGTAAGAGTCGGAGCTATTCCCAGTAATTATGTGGGCACAATCATAATCAATGATTCTTCTGCTCAGATCAACTCACCACATATTTTTATGCTTAAGGAGGGCCAGTATACGATCGATTTAGTAAAAGATACTTATATTTCCGTGCCCAAAATAGTAGACGTCTTACCCGGCGATACTATTGAAGCTGATGTATCGTTGGGGAGAAATATAATCGGAAGATGGAAATATACAAGCATAAACTACACTGATGATATAGAAAGAATCGAGGGTTATTCATATATGTGCGCAATTAGTTTTGGACCCTTAGGTCCATTAAACGTTTTTTGCGTATATGGCGATTCTTTGTATCTAGATACATATGAGTTTGGGCGTAGAAGATATGCCGTTGGTTATATTTTAGAAAACGGATCAAGAATAGAATATACACTCTATAATTTTATGTATGAGGGAGATATAGACGAATATTCGTTTATTAAGCAAATATAGAGGGCGCTAAAGCGCCCTTTTTTATTAAAGTGTGCATTTGAATTTGGAATAGTGTTTGGGTTTGTTTTAGTGACGACTATTGTAAAGATATAAATACTTATCAAACTTAGAAAAAGTTATCTTAGTACAATAAAGCAATGGAATTTAAAGAATGCTTTGCGGGGTTCTTTTTTGTAAATAAAATTACTTTTTAAAATAATTTAAAAGTGTTATAATATAAGTATGATAATTGCAGGCGTTTTCATCCTAGGTTTGTGTTTGGGGAGTTTTTTAAACTGCCTAATTTATCGTTTAGAAATAAAATCATCGCCTTGGAAGGGGCGGTCTTTTTGTCCTCGATGTAAAAATTTTTTAAGTTGGTTTGAATTAATTCCAATTGTTAGTTTTATAATTCAAAAAGGCAAGTGTCGGCATTGTCAACAAAAAATTAGCTGGCAATATCCTTGGGTAGAATTAGCGGCGGCTGGCTTATTTGTTTTAGCTTATTTGATAGACTTTAATAACACGTGGTTGTTAGCTCGAGATTGGCTGATGATTTTATTTTTAATCGTGATTTTTGTTTATGATTTAAAACATGAATTGATTTTAGATAAAATTGTTTTACCCGCTGTTGGATTAGCTTTAATTTTAAATTTAATTTTAGGTTATGTTTGGTGGGAATTGTTAATTGCTGGTAGCGTGGGTTTAGGTTTTTATCTAATTCAATTTTTAATTTCAAAGGGCCGATGGGTTGGGGGTGGTGATATGCGTTTGGGTTTAATGATGGGCTTTTTATTAGGCTGGCCAGAATTAATGGTCGCTTTATTTTTAGCTTATATTTTGGGTTCGATTGTAGGTATAAGTTTAATTTTATTTAATCAAAAAGGTTGGAAGAGTCGCATACCATTTGCACCATTTTTAACTACAGCAACTTTAATAACTATGTTTTGGGGACAATCTTTGGTGCAATTGTTGGGATTGGGCTAGTGAGTAGTGAGTAGGTTGTAGTGAGTAGGGATTAGTATTGTCGTGCTGAATTTATTTCAGCATCTGTGGCCAAGAGAGACGTCTCAATTTGTAGTTAAGTTTTTAAGCGTTAACAGATCCTGAAACATCCTCCGATTTGGCGGACTAGAGTTCAGGATGACAACAACTAAATTTAGGATAATATAAAAAAAATATTTAGTTGTTACCCCAAACCCCATGTACTTTCCGCTAGGGTTTTATTCTCTAAAAATAATTATTTAATAATGTTTTCCAAAATAAAAAAACAACATCACGGTTTTACTATTACGGAATTAATGGTGGCTACCGGCATCATGGTTTTATTATTGGGAATTGTTTTAATTAATTACCGTGAGGCTGGACGTCAGAGGAGTTTAAGTGATGAAGCTGATAGGTTGGCCAGTGTCTTGCGTCAGGCTCAAATGAAAACTTTGGCCGGAGAAATTCCAGCTGGTCAGACTGAGCGTCCGGCGGGTGGTTATGGAGTTAAAATTACTAGTCCAAGCGACAGATATATTTTGTTTGCTGATTATGACGGTGATGGTGATTATGATGAAAATGAAAAAATTCAAGAAACAGTTTTGCCTAAAAAAGTTTATATTCAAAGCGTCGTTGGTGGTGATGAGATTATTTTTATTCCACCCAGTGGAAAAATATCAGGACCAGATTGTAAAATTACAATGGCCCTAGAAATGAAAACTCAAGGAAAAATAATTGATATTTCTTCAACCAGTGGTCAGATTTCTTTACGCTCAGGTGAAGTCGAGCGTAGTTCGTTAGTTTGTAAAATCGATGGTGTTTGTGAGGGCGATGAAGCTTTCAATAATTGTCCCTTGGATTGTTGTGAATCAGATTGCACGGCTATAGATGATACTTTGTGTCATCAGGAATGCGATGGCATCGGTGGTTGTGTTCTTCGGCCAGCATGTAATGGTGTTGTCGGGGGGGCGGGTATATGTTTAGATAATAACACAATGGTACCATGTTGTAGTGGGACGCCAATTGATTGTCCCGGAGATCAATTATGTTGTAGTGGTGCATGCCAAAATGTGACTTGTGTCGCTGATGAAGATTGCGGAGCATGCCAGGTGTGTTCGGGTACAGACTGTGATGCTACATGTTCGCCGGTAGCTTGTGGATTAAAATTGGAAGGTGGCTCAGATGACGGTTGTTGTCCAGAAGGTTGTACAGTTGAAAATGACAGTGATTGTGCTGGCTTGGCTGGTTATAAATATCGTACGCCGATTACAATTAATAACAATTCAGATCAAACTTTAACCGATTATCAAGTTAAAATCCAGGTTAATTATGAAGAGGGTAAGATGCAACCAGATTTTGACGACATTCGTTTTACTCAAACTACCAACACAATAGAATTAAATTATTGGCGTGAAAGTTATAGAGAAAGTTATGCAGTTTTTTGGGTTAAAGTGCCAGAATTAGATATGGGCGATAATCAGATTTATATGTATTATGGCAATGAAGATGTGGCTACAATAAGTAATGGAGATTTAACTTTTGATTTTTTTGATGATTTTATAGGAACTAACTTGGCGGCAAATTGGGCAACAAATGTTTCGGGTGGGACTATAACCGTAGCCAACGGGCAGGTTACCTTAGCATCAACTAGCATTGTTCCAGTGTCAATTTCATCGGCTTTTATACCTACATCACCATCGTTTTTTATTGAGACAAAGCACAAAGAAGGTGCATATTATAGAAACAGATTTTATGCAGCTACAAACTTAGGAGGGGGGAGTCCAATAGGATTTGACTATGGTTATTTTTATAATGGTGCTTCATGGGCTTACACGACAGGAAAATGTTATTGGAATGGAACATGGAATACGACAGTAAATGCAAATACTGATTATATAACTCGTTGGTTGCGGACGGATGGAACAGATACGGCGTATAATTGGTATACAATAAACTATTCAACTGGAGCAATCATTGACACAAGGACAACAACCAATTCTTCATTAATTAGATATATAACGATACGATTAAGTGAGGCAGCAAATACATCAACAATAGTAGATTGGGTAAGGGTCAGAAAATATGCAAATTCAGAACCGATTGTTAATTACAATTTAGAAAATGAAGAAAGATTAATTTTTGAATGTAGTGATGGAATTGATAATGATGGAGATGGAAGTGTAGATAATGATGGAGATGGAAGTGTAGATTTGGTTGATGAGGGTTGCGAGAGTACAAGCGATGATGATGAGTCAAATTGTGGAGATGATGTGTGTGAGGGAAATGAAACTTTTATAAACTGTGAAGCAGATTGTCATTTTGATTTTACTGATTCAAAAACAATTACTATCACTAATATAGCCAGCCAAATACTAACGGATTATCAGGTCAAAGTGATTGTTGATAGAGAACTAGAAATGCAAGAAGACTTTGGTGATATTAGATTTTTAAATGCAGATGAAACTCAATTTTTATCTTATTGGATGGAAAGCTCTGGTGATTTGTATGCAGTTTTTTGGGTTAAAGTGCCACAATTAAACATTGGCGATAATAATATTAAAATGTATTATGGTGATCCAGATTTAACGAGCGAAAGCAGTGTAGCTAATACTTTTATTCGTGAGATAGATGGCGTGGTGGGCGCGTGGGATTTTGACACGGCAGGCAGTTATGCCGATACTTCTGGCAACGGAAATAATGGAACATGTTTTGGCACGAGTTGTCCAACTTGGATTAGCAATGGAATGCGCGGAGGGGCTTATAGTTTTGACGGCGCTGATTATGTGGCTACTAATTTAAATATAGACCAGTCTTCTGGCCATACTACCACTATGTGTGCTTGGGCTTATCCAACTAACCCTATGAATACTGATGATTTAATGAGTACAGATAATAGCGGATGGGATTGGGCAATTGAAGGTCATTACGGACTTTGGCGAATTGCAGATGGAGGTGCCTATAGATCTACCGGCGTGTCAATGAATTTAAACACTTGGCAGTATGTTTGTGCTGTTTTTGGTTCTAGTAATACATCTTTTTATAAAAATGGGTTAGCAGTTTATTCTACTGGAGTTACGCCCGGATATGATGCATCGGATAATAATTTTAGAATAGGTATGAATCCAGGTGGTAGTTCTGAGGCTTGGTATGGTTCGATTGATGATGCGTTGGTATTTAACCGTTCATTAACCGCCAATGAAATTTTAGGTTTATATAATAATTATGGCTATACCACCACATATCATCCAGGTAAAGTTTTAATTCGCAAATATGTTAATCCAGAGCCGATTGTTAATTTTTATCATGAAGATTTTGAACATGGCTTTGGTCGATGGACGTCTTTAGGTGGGACACCAACAAGTAGTGAATATTATTATCATGATGGGATAAAAAGTTACACAACTAATGAGAATAAAGATATAATTCAAACTAGAGCTATCGGAGAAAGGGTGACTGTTTATTTTTATGATAATGCGAGTGATGCGGAAATGACAACTGGGGTTTGGGTTGATGATGGAATTACAACAGTTTTTTTAGGAGTAGATACGGATAGTACGTTGGGAACTGGTGTAGAAAATGAATATGTATATAGAATTGGAAGTTGGGGAAGGACAAATATAACTCGTACTACCGGTTGGCATAAATTTGAGTTTGATTATTCTTCTGGTAGTGGAGTAGTTTTAAAAATTGACGATATTGTTGTTGCTACCTCTAGCGCGATTTCGTCTTTTAATCGAATATTATTGGGAGATGTCTGGGATTGGAAAGTGTCAGTTGGTGATGTTTATTTTGATGATTTAACCATTGAATAGGATTTTTGTTTTTATATTTTAATTTTATGCAAAAAAATAATTCAGGCCAATCTTTAATTGAAACTATTGTGGCTTTTGGAATTTTAACTACTGGCATTGTGGCCATTATGTCTTTGACCGCTAGTGGTTTATTTAACAGTGGTATCAGTCGACAGAGAATTGTTGCGATTAATTTAGCGCGCGAGGGTTTAGAAATTACTCGAGCTATTCGCGATAGCCGTTGGTTGAATCCTGATACGGTTGATTTTTTACCAGCTGGAAAATATAAAGTTGATTATAATGATAATGATTTAGATAATTTAGTCAGCAATATAGTTGATTGTAAATTATACCAAGAAAGCGGAACACAACTTTTTACGCATTTTAATACTGGCACAGAAACAAATTTTTGGCGGATGATTACAATTAGCGCTGAGATGACAGGAGAATCAAATCGTCAAAGAAAAGTAGAATCGTGGGTGCAATGGCAAGATCGCGGTAAAACATATAATTATGAATTGGAAGAGATTTTAACTGATTGGAAATAGTTAAATTAGTTATATAATTAATAAATTAAATAGGCATAGAGTTAAATATGAGAATTAAGATTTTTAAGCCAAAAGAAATTAAAAATCAACAAGGTTTTACTTTAGTCGAAATGGTGGTCTCGGCTGGTTTATTAGTTATGTTAGTTATGGCGGTTTCGGGGATTTATATTCAGAGTATGAAAACCAATAAAAGTTTAAAAGAGATTTCCCTTTTACAACAGGAAGTACAATATATTATGGAAAGCTTTACAAAAAAAATTAGGATGAGTGAAATTAATTATGATTATTATGGGGGAAGTGTGAGTGGCTCGGTTCAAGAATTAGCCTTAATTGATGAAGAAAATAAATGTTTAGTTTATCGCTTAAAAGATAAGACTTTACAAGTGGCCTTTGGTGATGAAAGTAGTTGTCCTGAAGATCCTGAAGATCCCGAAGAGCCATCGGTTTTTACAAATTTAAGCAGTGAAAATTTAAATATTGAAGCTTTAGATTTTTATATTCAACCAGTAAATAAAAGCCTGATGATAATGGACTTTTTTCAGCCACGAGTGACAATTTCCATGCGAGTTCAAATTAAAAATAATGAGCCGGAAATTTTAGTCCAAGAAACTATCCCACAGAGATTTACTGAGAGGAAATAATTTTTATTTTTATGTTAAAACTGAAATTAAAATTTAAAAAAATTAAAAATCAACATGGTATCTCTTTATTACTGGCAGTTTTAATTTTAGCTGGTATGTTAGCCACAGCTTTAGTCGCTAGCGATATTTTAATTAAAACTTTCAATATTACCGGCAAGGTTGGTACTTCTGAAAAGGCCTATTATGCGGCTGAAACTGCGGCTGAAATTATTTTAAATAAAATTAATCACGAGTATGAAGATGTTAATACTTTAAGTCTTGAGGGGGAATTAGATTCGGGTGCAGAATATAAATTTGAAAATTATAATTTAGAAACAGTCAGTCTGCCATTAGAGATAATTTTACAACCTAGAGAGTCATATCAATTAGATTTAGACATTGAAGGAATTATTTATCCCGATAGGTTGACGGTTGGTGGCAGTGGCGGTTCAATGGTGGTTGTATCGATAAATAAAACTGATCAGCAAATAGTTCAGCATGATGTTTATAAAACCTTTCCGCAAACAATTGCCATAGGTTTAGACAGAGATAACTATCACAAGATTAGAATTATTAATGACATGGGACATCAGATTACATATTCTATTCAAGCCACTAGTAGCGATTTGGCTGTTGGTGTGAGTGTTAGAACTCGGGGAATTTACCAAAGTACAGAAAGGCTTTTAAATACTAAAAATTTAAAATGGCAGATTTATGGCGCAGTTAATCCAGAATTATTAGATTGTGGTGATGGTGAACTTGATCACGGCGAACAGTGTGATGGTAAGCCCTTTCCAGCCAACTGCAATCCATTTACTTGTCAGTGGCGGTATTTATATACTTTTGTGACAAGTCAAAGATATATGGTTGGTTATTTAGAGACTGGGGGAGAACCAGATTTTGACGGAGATAATTTAGACAGGGGAGTAGATGATGCAGATTATAAATGCCAAACTTTAGCAAGGGCAGCTAATTTACCTGGCCAATATCGAGCCTGGATTTCGGATCCTTGGAGAAACGCCAAGGATGAAATTTATAATCCAAGGGTCGCTGAGCTTGAATACCGTTTGCCGGATCATGAAACTATTGTAGTTGATAATTTTTATCAATTAGTTCCAACTAGTGATTCGGAAAATGACATTTTAAAACATGAAATTAATCAAAATGAGCATGGAGTAATAATTAATAGTGAGGATATCTATGTTGCTACGGGCACGTCATATAATGGTAATAAAGTTGAGGGATATGACACAATCAATATTAGTGGATTTGATAGCGGAATTTTTTGTGGTAGCAAATACGAATGGAATCCGTGGAGTTATCATACTGGTGGTCCTATACCAGCTGGAACGACTGGGGGTAGAATTACTTCAAAAGATAAAAATTGGGTAGACTGTACTGCCGCGGGTGATGCAATAGGTTGGTGTGAAAATAAATATCCAAATTATCATTGTTTCCCCTGTGTTAATGACGACTGGAAAGAACAACTTCATCTCTATTGCTTTCAGTATCTTGAAGACTAATTTATTCTATTTCAAAAGAGTGATATAATATAGAAGATAGAAATTGTTTTTAAAATTTAATCATGTCTAGATTTAAAAATAAAAAAATAATCGGTGCTTTTATTATATCTATTTTGATTATAGGCATAAGTTGTTTTTTTATTTTTAAAAATTTTAATTCTATCAAGGTTAATGCACAGATTGAAGGTTGCAATCCCGACTCTCACAATGTGAGAGGGTGGGGAGTTATATTTGAAGATATTGATTGGCTAGATTCAACTTTGGCCTTAAGTTGTACTTATCAGGGCGCTGGTGTAGAAATCTGGGAAGATGCATCGTATCCATTTAATGACCAAAGTGGATTACAAGTGTTTTACCCCATAGATATGGGGGTTAAGGTTGATTGGTCTGGTGATGGACCGTATAATGTAACTGGGAATGCTTGGAATTTATTGACAACTGGAATGTGTTTTGGCTCTACTTGCACTGAAGATGGTTATGGAGCTCCTCCCGGCGAAACAACAGCTTGGGCAATAGCAGAAGAAACTGACGAAGAAAATGTTTATAAACTTTCAGGTTGGGGAAAATTAATTATAAAAGATGACGAGAATTGGATAGATGGTTATGGTGATTGCGGTTGGGTGGCTTTTCAAGCAGACCAATGTAATGGAGTGACTTTTAGTGGCTGTTGGGGAAATTCAAACTGGCAGGATGTTTGTGGAGAAGGTTGGGGAACTAAAATATATCGTAGTGAAATTGATGGTTATAGTGTTTTAGGTAATTCATTAAATGGCACAGCATTAGATGGGGTAGATGAAATGGCAGATAAGGCCTTTGCCCCTGATTTAACAGGATGGATTCGTTGGTTGCCATTAAAATTAAACATGTTAAGCGATTTTAATTTAGAGGTTAGTCCGATTTGTGTTGGTGATGTTTCAGCTACGTCTTTGACGTGGAACGATTCAAGCTATGCTGATGATTATACAATTTATCGTTGTATTAGTGATGACTGCGGAAGTTGCGGTGATGGAGAGCTTTTAATAGAAAATTTAGAATCAATTAACTATCAGGATTATTTAGTTAACGAAAATACCAATTATTGTTATCGCGTTGAAGCAAATCTAAATGATTATTTTTTAGAAAATATAGAGGGTTGGGTTAGTGTTTTAACTAATGAATGTGAGGGGCCACCCTTGCCACCAGAAAATGTATTTTTTGATGATAACCATTGTGGAGAAATAAAATTAAACTGGTTGCAAGATTTAAATGTCGCAAGTTACAAAGTTTATCGTACATTTGATACGGATTATTGTGAAACTTGTAAAAGTACAATGGAGGGTTGCGAAGAAGATGCTAATTGTAAACTGATCGGTGAATTTACAACTGATAGTTTCCATTGTGAAAATGGTGAGTGTGTTTATTTTGACAGAGACATTATTCCACGTGTTGACTATTATTATTGTATTAGTGCCGATAACACCTTAGAATCTTTAACTTTTACTTGCCAGGGGCCAGCCAATACTTTGTGTTATCCTGGAGCTGAATGGCAAGAAAGATAAATTTGAGATATAATAAATAAATATATTTTAAAATTAATTTAATTTTATGAATAAAAAAACAATTTTTAGAATTTCAGCTTTATGTTTAGTTATGGTTTCTTTATCGATTTTGAGTCTTTGGAATTTAAAAAACGTTTCAGCTCAGGCGGTACCAGCTTTGGTAATTTTAGATAAATTAAGTGTGAGGCTCGGAGCTGCTTTTGGTGATCATCTGCCAAATACAATTTGGAAAATAACGACACCAAATATTTACATAGGCAATGGTTTGCGGGGAATAATGATTGGAGAGGGAGAAGGGCAGAGGTCTGGCGATCTTAAGGTAGATCAGAAGGTTTGGGCTGAAGAGCAATTTTGTGTTGGTGGAGATGGAACAGACTGCGTGAGCAGCTTTAGCGACTTAACGGCTGGTTTAGGCGAAGGTGATATTACAGACGTTTTAGCTGGCACAGGTATTACAGTAACTAATTCGGGAGGGCCGCAGCCAACTGTGAGTTTAAACGCTTCATATACCGATGGACTTTATCAAACAGAAATTGGCAGTGCTTGTCCAAGTGGACAATATGTTTCTGGTGTAAATGATAATGGAATTTTAGTTTGTTCAACGCCGGAAAGTGGTGGTGAGGGTGATATAACGGGTGTTATTGCTGGCACAGGATTGACTGGCGGAGGAACGAGCGGCGATGTGGTCCTGAGATTGCCAGAGTGTGCCATTGGTCAAGTTTTAAAATATAATTCATCCGACGAATGGTATTGTGCTGGCGATGATAACACTGGAATAGATTATGGTGCGGGTACTGGTATCAGTCTTGTGGGAACAACGATTAATGCTTTAAAAGATCAAGCTATATGGAATGCTGACAAGTTACAGGATAGAGCTTTAGCTAATTCTACACCAGCAATTAACCAGGTTTTAAAATGGGATGGTGTGGAGTGGGCGCCAGCTGATGATATAGCGGGTACGGGTTTGCCAAGTGGTGCTAGTGGCCAAACTTTAAGATATGATGGCACGAATTGGATCGCTAATAGCAATTTATATAATAACGGCACAAATGTAGGTATAGGTGGTTTAACTGATCCGGGTTATCTTTTAGATATACGAAATTTGTTATCCACAGGCACAGCTATGGCTCGTTTAGCTAATAATAGTGCAACCAAACTTTGGACAGGTCTTAGATTGGATCGATCTGGTTTGGCCGAAAAATGGTTCATCGGCATGAACGATTTAAACGAAAAATTAAGAATTAGACGCAATGGATCTACTGATGATATTGTGATTGACACCTCAGGCAATGTGGGTCTTGGTACGGAAAACCCAGCCACAAAATTAGAGGTAGCCGGTCAAGTAAAAATCACCGGAGGCAGTCCTGGCACGGGCAAGGTTTTAACTTCTGACGCGAGCGGTCTAGCTAGTTGGGTTACTCCAGCCAGTGGAGGGATGACTAATCCAATGACTAATTTGGGTGATATTATTTTTGGTTCAACAAGCGGAATTCCAACCAGGTTGGCTATTGGAGCGGTTGGCAAGGTTTTGAAAGTAACGGGCACGGGTGTATTGGGTTGGGTAGACGATATAGATACAGATACGATTTTTGGTGTTTTAACCAACAAAGGATTACAAAAGGTTGGTAATAATTTTGGGATTATAAATTGCGCAACTAATGGTCAAATTTTAAAATATAATACTACTTTAGACGCTTGGTATTGTGCCAGTGATGATAATACGGGAACTGCTTACGAGTCAGGTACTGGTATAAATATTGATGGTATAGAAATTAACGCTTTAAAAGATCAAGCTCTATGGAATGCTGATGAATTACAGGGGCGCAGCTTAGCTACTTCAACTCCAGCGATTAATCAGGTTTTAAAATGGGATGGTGTGGAGTGGGCGCCAGCTGATGATGAAGGTGGGGTTAGTTTGCCTACAGGAAGTAATAATCAAACTTTAAGATATAACGGCACAACTTGGGTAGCAGCTGGCAACTTATTAAATGATGGTACAAGTCTTGGAATTGGAGGTAATAATCCTGACGCAGGTTGGGATTTAAGCGTACAAGATGGAATAGTAATTAAAAACGGTACTAACCCTGGCGTAATTATTGGGCAAGGTAATGGGCAAACGGCTGGAAATATAAAAGCTGATAAAGATATCTGGGCAGTTGAAAAATTGTGCTTGGGTAGTGATAAAAATTGTATTAGTGAATGGCCCGAATGGATTGGTCCTGGTGGACCAGATTGTGGCAACAATATTGTAGAAATGGGTGAATACTGTGATGGTGTGGCTATCCCAGAAACGTGTGCTAGTTTGGGGTATGGTGGCGGTACCTTAAGTTGTAATCCAAATTGTACGTTTAATACAAGTTTATGTAACGAAAGTGGTGTAAAATATGTCTTTGCTACGGGTGGAACACCAACCGACGATGAAATTACATTATCAAGTATGACAAATGGGACTACCCAGGGAAGAATATGGGTTATTCAAGATGACATTGAATATGTAGGTCGTGATGCTGCTGATAAAATTTGTAATAATTTAGCAAAAAATTCTACAGTTTTACCATCTTCAGTTAAGCCAACTTATAATTCAGCAACTAATACTTATGAGGGAGTAACTTATAAAGCGTGGTTAAGTGGAAAAATTGGGGGAGAAATTTATTCTCCTGCTCTTAATTTTATTAAAGCATCAGATGATGTTTCTTATGTTTTACCGGGATTTCCGCTTAGAACAATAGCTTATGGGGGATGGTCAGATTTAATAGATGGTAACTTAAACAGACCTATTGATATAAACGAAGATGGTGTTTCTATATCGGGTAGAGTTTTTACCGGCACAAATACGCTTGGGGAGGTGGCAAGATATGACCTTCTAGGAGTGTGCGGAGAGAATTGGGATGTTGTTTTTTCATCGGGAGTCAATCATTATTGGGACGCTGGTACATCGACTAATAATGGTAGTTCTTGGACAATGGCTTATGTAGTGAACTCAGATTGTTATGTGAATAACCGTATCTACTGTTTTCAACAATAATAGTTAAATATAATATCAACCCCGCCGCTCGCGAGCGGCGGGGTTTTGTTGTTGTTATAAAATTAATATGTTATAATGTAGATAAATATAATTTAAAAAATAATTTTAATTTTATGCAAAAAAATAAGTCTATTATTAAATTGACAGCCATTGGTTTGGTAGTAATGATTTTAATATTAGGAAGTGCGTGGTCATTAAAGAGAGTTTTAGCTCAACCAATGCCAGATTTAGCAATTCTTGACAAGTTGATTGTAAATCTCAATTCGGCTTTTGGAGATAATTTATTAGATAGCGGTTGGGATGTGACAATTAATAGGGGTGTGGTGGTTAAGGGTTTAGACACTACAGATCCAGGCAAGGGAGTGATGATTGGAGAAGGATATAATAAGGCAGGACAAGTTGTTCAAACGTCTGGCAATATTAAGGCTGATGAAACAATTTGGGCAGTCAACCAATTTTGTGTTGGTCAAAACGGAGACGACTGCGTGAGTAGTTTTGATGATTTGGGTGGAGGAATAGGAGGTGAAAGCTATTGGATAAAAGACGGGGAGAATATTTATTATGATGACGGTAAAGTGGGGATTGGAGTTAAAAATCCAAATGGAATTTTACAAATTAATGGTGCTATTTCACGTCAAGCTACCACATTAAATGGTTCTAGAACAGATACACATGTTAATTTGGGTCGTAGTTCAGAGACTGGCCGAAACAATACAGATTGGCGCGACATTACAATTTCTGGTGGTTATGATAATAAAGCTGAAGGACAATTGTCTACAATCTCTGGCGGATCTGGCAATACGATAACTACTTACGGACACGGTGGCGTTATTGCCGGTGGACTAGATAATACAGCTAACAATTTAGCTGTTGTGTCTGGGGGAAGAAATAACATAGCAGATGGACAACAATCGACAATTACTGGTGGCACGAACAATAGTATTACTGGAATAAGTAACATGTCTTCGATTCTTGGTGGTGGAAGTAATACAATTGACGGCTGGGATTCAGTAATTTTAGGTGGTTATGGTAATTCAATTAAAGGTAATTATTCTTGTGTTGGAGGAACAAACATGCAAGTTAATGCAAATGAGACATTTGTTTGGGGCTATTCAAAAGATCCCGTAGAAATTAATCAATCAGATGCTTTCATAATTTATTCTGGTGATGTGGGAGTAGGCACAATAGCTCCAAATGAGAAATTAGAAGTAAATGGTGGTATAAGATTAAATACGGTTAGTCCTAGACCAGTTTGTAATGTAGATAAGCGTGGAAGTTTGTGGTTTAATCAAGGTAAACCAGGCGTTAAAGATTCATTAGAGATTTGTGCCAAAGATGCAAGTGGATATTATTTATGGAGAGTTATATATTAGAAATATTAAGGCATATTTTTCAAAAAAAAGGAGCGTGTCAAAACGCTCCTTTTTTGATATAATAAAATTATGAACAAACAACAAGCCCAACAAAGAATTGAAAAATTAAGAAAAACGATTGATCATCATCGTTATCTTTATTATGTTTTAGATCGTCCTGAAATTTCTGATGCAGCTTGGGATTCGTTAAAACATGAGTTAGAAAATTTAGAAAAACAATATCCAGAGTTGATCACACCAGATTCGCCAACTCAACGGGTGGGAGGACAGCCATTAGAAAAATTTGTTAAAGTTGAGCATCCAGTGCCAATGTTATCTTTTAATGATGCCTTTTCAGAACAGGAAATTAAAGACTGGTTGCAACGTGCCGAAAATTATTTAAAAAACGAGGTTAAGGGTGGTTTTTATTGTGAGCCAAAAATTGATGGTTTGGCAATTTCTTTGATTTATAAAAATGGTATTTTTGAATTAGGTTCAACCAGAGGTAATGGGCAAATCGGTGAAGATGTAACTCAAAATTTAAAAACGATTAAAACTATTCCTTTAAAAATAAAAAAAATTGATCATCAAATTTATCAACAAAAATATCAAGCGCGCAATTTACATGAGCAAAAAGTCGAAAAACTGGCAGACCAAATTTTAGCCAATTTAAATTCAAAACAGGAATTAGAAGTGCGGGGTGAAGTATATGTTTCAAAAAAAGATTTTTATAAAATTAATCAACAACGTCAAGAAAAAGATTTAGAGTCCTTTGCCAATCCGCGCAATGTTGCAGCTGGGTCGATTCGGCAATTAGATCCGCAGGTAGCAGCTGAACGTGATTTGAGTTGCTTTATTTATTCACTGAAAACTGATTTGGATCAAATAACACACGAGCAAGAACATTTTATAACTAAAAAATTAGGTTTTAATGTAAATAATTTGTGTGAGTATTGTCAGGATTTAAATCAGGTTTTTGATTATTTTAAAAAAATAGCTCAGATGCGCGATCGATTACCGTATGAAATCGACGGGGTGGTTATTTTAGTTAATGATAATCAAGTTTTTAAAAAATTGGGTGTGGCTGGCAAAGCACCACGCGGAGCAATTGCTTATAAATTTCCAGCCGAAGAGGCGACAACGGTGGTTGAAAATATTCAAGTTCAGATTGGACGGACTGGTGCTCTGACCCCAGTGGCAAAATTAAAACCCGTTCAAGTCGGAGGAGTGATGGTTTCATCAGCCACTTTACATAATATGGACGAAATTGAACGTTTAGATGTGAGAATTGGTGACACGGTTATTATCCAACGAGCGGGTGACGTGATTCCAGACATAGTTAAAGTTTTAGTTGATTTTAGAACTGGCCATGAAAAAAAATTTCATATGCCCAAAACTTGTCCCTTTTGTGACGGTCAAATTATTCAACCGGTTGGTGAAGTGGCTTATTATTGTACTAATAAAAATTGTTTTGCTATTCGTCAGCGCGAGTTGTATCATTTTGTTTCGCGCCAGGCTTTTGATATTGACGGTTTGGGACCTAAAATTATTAATCAATTAATGAATGTAGGTCTAGTGCGCGATGCGGCTGATATTTTTAATTTAACTCAAGGAGATTTAAAGCCTTTAGAGCGTTTTGCTGAAAAATCAGCCGATAATCTGGTTCAAGCCATTGAAAAGAGTAAAACAATTTCTTTAGCGCGTTTTATTTTTGCCTTAGGCATTCGACACGTGGGCGAAGAAACAGCTATAGTTTTAGCTCAACATTTTAAAAAATTAAACAAAATTCAACAAGCCAGTTTAGAAGAATTAGAAAATTTACGCGATATTGGCTCGGTAGTAGCTAAAAGTATTTATGATTATTTTAACGATGATAAAAATTTAGATTTAATTCAGCGTTTAATAAATTCAGGTGTTAAAATTCAATCACCACAAGAAATTAGTAAAAAATTAACTGGACAAACTTTTGTGTTAACTGGTAGTTTGCCAAATTTAACCCGGGATGAAGCTAAATTAAAAATTCGCGAATTAGGTGGCAACATCTCTTCGAGCGTAAGTTCGCAAACTGATTTTGTAATTGCTGGTGATAATCCAGGTTCAAAATTTGACAAAGCTCAAGAGTTAGGAGTTAAAATTTTAAATGAACAGGATTTTTTAGATTTAATAAAAAATTAAAATTAAAACTAAATAAAAAAATCGCTATTTAAGCGATTTTTGCTACAAAAGAAAAGGGGTGCGCTCCCCATTAAGACGCCGGAACCAACTATTTTAACCTTAGTTACCCCCTGCCAGACACAATTCGGTTATTATAGTCCTGACTTTGTCAGTTTAAGATTCTTGCCTTTGAACAGATTACGCACCCTTACAAAATTCGCCTGTGGTGATATTTGAACCCGCAACACATAATTTTAATGACTAATCTCTGTTATTGAGTTACACAGGCAATTTTTAAAATAACTCGCGATAGGATTTGAACCTATACCTTTACGTTAGCAACGTAACGCTCTACCTGATTGAGCTACACGAGTAATTATTAAGACGATGTTGCCGATCGGGCAAGCTAAGCGCAATTTCCTTTATAAGGAGAATTTATCGACTACATCACATAAATAACAGGAAAATGATTACAATCCAAAAGTGGGGAAAGGAGGGGAAATTCACTGTCGGAATTGAAAACCATTTTCCTGTTTTATCAAAATTATAATGAACAGATAATTTAAGTTTAGCATACAACTAAAATTAGTCAAGATTAAATTGTGGATAAGGTTGATAAAAGTTAAAATTAAATGTATAATAAATTAACATGTCTATTACGCTACAAAAAATTGATGAGGTTAGTCGTTTAGCTAGATTAAGATTAACCCCATCGGAAAAAAAAGCTTTAGCCGACGATTTGTCGGTGATTTTGGATTATGTAGATCAAATTAAAAAAATTAAAATAGATTCAAATTTAAAAATTAATCGTCCAATTAATTTAAAAAATGTCACACGAATTGATCAAGCTAATGTGATTCAATTGGAAGTTAAAGAAAGATTAATTTCGCAAGCGCCTCAAACACAAGGGCAATATTTAAAAGTTAAAAAGATTTTTGAAGGTTAATATGGATTTTTCAAAATTAACGATAAAAAAATTTCATCAAGGTTTAAATAAAAAAACTTTTTCTTGCCAAGAAATAGTTAAGTTATATTTTGATCAAATTAAACTTCACAATCCAAACTTAAACGCTTTTATTAATTTAAATCAAGAAGAGAGTGTGCATCAAGCCGAAATGATTGACAAAAAAATTAAAGAAAAAAAGGAGATTGGCTTAATTGAGGGAGTGCCGATGGCAATCAAAGATAATATTGTGACTAAAAATTTAATTACAACGGCTGGATCAAGGATATTACAAAATTACACACCAGCTTTTAACGCGACTGTGATTGAAAAATTGAAAACTCAGCGTGCTTTAATTTTAGGTAAAACTAATCTAGATGAATTCGCCATGGGATCTTCAAACGAAACATCTTGGTTTGGCCCAGTTAAAAATCCCCTAGATACTCAAAGGGTACCCGGTGGATCTTCTGGTGGTTCGGCCGTGGCCGTGGCATCGCAAATGAGTTTAATAGCTTTGGGATCAGATACGGGTGGTTCTGTCCGTCAGCCAGCAGCTTTTTGTGGCTTATACGGTTTTAAACCAACCTATGGTCGTATTTCTCGTTATGGTTTAATTAGTATGGCGTCATCATTGGATCAGATTGGAATCTTAAGTCAAAACTTAGAAGATATGGAAATAATTTTTGATGCTATTCAGGGTTATGATTTAAAAGATGCTACTAGTTTAAATGAAGAACAAATTAAGCCTCTTGAGAGAAAAATTAATAAGAAAAAAACAGATTTAGTAATTGGTGTTTTGGGTGATAGTTTTATGACTAATTTAGATATTGGCGTAAAAAATAACTTTAAACGGAGTTTAAGAGAGTTACAAAAATTAAATTATAAAATAATTGAAGTGAAGTTACCACATCTTGAATATGCCCTGGCTTGTTATTATTTAATTATGCCGGCTGAAGTGTCATCAAATTTAGCACGTTATGACGGTATGCGTTATGGTTATTCTAGCGTCAATGATCCTAAAGTTAAAAGTACCAATTTAGAACAAGTTTATTTTAAAACTCGTGAAAAAGGTTTTGGTAGTGAAGTTAAGCGTCGCATTATTTTAGGCACTTATATTCTGTCGGCTGGTTATCGCGACGCTTACTATTTACAAGCACAAAAGATCAGAACTTTAATTCAACGAGACTTTGAACAAGCCTTTGAAAATGTTGATCTAATTGCGACACCAACAACCGCCACGCCAGCTTTCAAATTGGGCGAAAAGATGAATGATCCTTTGCAAATGTATTTATCAGATATTTATACTTGTCCAGTAAATTTAGCTGGTTTACCAGCTTTATCTATACCTAACGGACAAGCAGAAAATTTACCAACAGGTTTGCAAATTATTGGATCAGCTATGGGAGAAAAAAGAATTTTTGATTTAGCTCGCATCTATTCAGCTAATAAATAATTTTATGCAGATTAACTTAGATTTTCCGTCTTTACCTTTGAAAATGTGGTTATATATTGGGGGTGTTATTGTGATTGCTTGGTGGATTGTTTATCGACCCATTCAACGTATTAAAAATTTTTTTCATCGGTCGCCAGAATTATATTCTTTAGATAAAAATGATATCCAGCGCCAGTGGCGAGAAATTGATAAAAAAATTCAATCCAATCAGATGAGCGATTTAAAAATAGCCGTTATTGAGGCTGATAAACTTTTTGATCAGGTTTTGCAAGATATGCATTTTACGGGTGGAAGCTTTCAACAACGCTTAAGTCTAGCTTGCAAGAAATATCAATTTTTGGGCAAGCTTTATGCGGCTCATCGTTTTAGAAATCAATTAGTTCATGAGGCTAATTTTAATATTAACAGTTATCAAGCCCGTCAGGCTGTTGATCAATTTAGGTCAGGTTTAAAAAAATTAAAAATTTTATAAACACTTTATGGCTTGAAAGTTTAATTTAAAGTAGTATAATAAAATATTAAATAATTTAATTAATTTAACTAACAAAATTATGAGTAGAGAATTTTTTAAAGACACTCCACCCAAAGTGGTTTTTGTCTTAGGCCTTGCAGTAGGAATTGCCGTAGTTACTATTTTAACCTTGATCTTACTCTTGGTTAATTTTAACAATACTTCATCTATTCCATCTATCCCAACCGATGATTTAACAGCTGATCAAGCAGATGCTGGAGATCAAGCTGTGACTTTTGATGCGCCAGATGAAAAAGAACCTATTTTAAAGTTTTTTGTCATGAGTTTTTGCCCCTATGGCGAACAAGCTGAAGTCGGTCTGGGACCAGTTGCTAGATTATTTAACAAAGATGCTAAAATAGAACCGCATTTTGTGATTTATGAAAATTACTGTGCCAAACAGGGTGAGTGTACGGCAGAAGAGTTATCTCAATTTTGTTTAACCGATCAAGGAGAATATTGTTCCATGCACGGTATTGATGAGTTAAACGAAGATGTTAGACAATTATGTTTGTGGAAATATGATCAAGCTAAATGGTGGGACTATGTAGATGAAGTTAATGCTAAGTGTACTTTAGATAATATTAATACTTGTTGGAAAGAGGCTGCTCAGACTGCCAAAGTTGATATCGGAAAAATTGAAAATTGTTTTAACAACGAAGCTGCAGAATTGTTAGCGGCTGAGAAAAATTTAAACATAGAAATGGGAGTCATGGGTTCTCCTCAGGTCTTTGTTAATGGCAGTGAATATCGTGGAGCCCGCGCACCAGAAAATTATAAAGATGCTTTATGTTCAGGCTTTAAAAAGCAACCCAAAGATTGTAGTAAAGAATTAAGTTTAGCCGGAGCGGCAGCCACTGGTGGTTGCAACTAACATGTCTTTTGGTTTAATTAAATTATTACACACTTACCACCCCCAACCAATTCTCTTTGAATTTAAGGGGGTGGTTGTTTATTGGTACGGTTTTTTTATTGTCGTTGGTATTTTACTTGGTCTAGGATTAATATTATATTTAGCTAAAAAATATCACATTCATTCTGATCATGTTTGGCAATTAGTTTTTTATTTGTTAATTTTTGGTTTAGTTGGAGCAAGAATTTATCATGTTTTGTGTGAAATGCCATATTATTTGTATCAGCCACTTGATATTTTAAAATTTTGGCAAGGGGGTATGGGAATTTTTGGGGGAGTCATAGCTGGAGTGGCAGTAGTTTATTTTTATACTCGCAAATATCATTTACCTTTTTGGTTATGGTTAGACATATTGGTCGTGGGTTTAATTGTTGGTCAAGCTATGGGGCGTTGGGGAAATTATTTTAATCAAGAGTTATATGGTTTACCAACGATTTTAAATTGGGGTATACCGATTGATGTGGCAAATCGTGTAGATAAATATGTGTTGTTTCAATTTTTTCACCCAACCTTTTTATATCAATCAATTTGGAATTGTTTAGCATGTAGTGTTTTGTTAATAAGTCATGCTTTTAGATTTAAAAAAATAATTCGCGGGCAATTAATTAGACCAGGGATAATTTTTACTACATATGTTTGGTTCTATTCGGTGGGGCGTTTTATGATAGAATTTTTAAGAATTGACCGCCAACCGGAATTTGGTATGTGGCGCTTGGGTCATATTTCTAGCCTAATTTTAATTATTACGGCTATAGTTATAACGTGTTGTTTAAAAAAAAGAAAAATGCAACTGATTTAAATTTGCCATAAAATTAATTAATTGATATACTGGAATTAGTTAATGATTAATTAACAAGATTTTAAATGATTTGTCTAGATTAAGGTTATAAATTAGAATTCGTTTAAGGCGGTTTAACGTTAATAAACGTTGCCCACCTGAGGCCCACCGATTCGGCGGGCAAACGGGCTAATAATTTGTAACCAAATCAAAGATTTGGACAAATTATTAGAAAGGGGGTGAAAAATATGTCACAATGGATTTGGTGGGTAATTATCATTGTAGTTTTAGTTGTTTTAATTATTCTTTTAAGTAAGGGTGGTAAAAAGGAATCAAGAGAGGAAGCAGGTGAAACGGAAATTCCAGCCTCAACAGAAACTCCACAAGAATCAACTTTACCAGAAGAAACTCCAGAAGAAGAAACTGAGACTCAAGATGATGAACCCGAAATTTAGTTTTATAAATCTTGCAAGTTTTATAAAAGTCAAATTTTATAAATAAAAAACCAATCGTTTAAACGACTGGTTTTTTATATAAGTTTAAAGACTACCATTCGGCGCTATCGCCTTCTTCTTCGTCTTCTTCAATTGTTTCATTGTCATCAGTGGTGACATCATCGTCATCGCTTATTGACATGTCATCATCACCACCCATGTCGTCATCAACCATACCATCATCGTCTACTTCTTCTTCGGTGGTATAGTCATCGTCAAAGTAAAAATTGATCATGTGTTTTTTTTATTAAACTTATTAGAGGAGTTTGGCTTCGACAATCCAAACTTTAAATATTAAAATTATCAAATTACACTTAATTATAAAGAGTTTTAAAAAATAGTCAATAAATAAAATGTGGATAAGTTTTTAATAAAAAATCGAGCTTTTGTGCCCGATTTTTTATTACCATTTTTTTCTTTACATTAGAATGCAGATGACTATTCTACGTCTTCTTGATTGTCTTCTTCTAATATTTCTGAGTCTTCTTCAATTACTTCCTCTGGTGTTTCAGCGACTTCTTCGGTGATTTCCTCTGGTGTTTCGGTTATCTCTTCAGTTGAAATAGCATCATCATCATTAGAAATATTTTGCATATCATCAAAATAATTAAACATATTTATTTGAATTATGATTTAATAAAAAAAAGAGTGTTTTAAAAGCTGTTCGACCATTTTAAAAAAAATCAGCCGGCACTCATTAAGAGTATACCTTATTTTAAGAATAAAGCCAATGTGGATAAGTTTTTAGGTATAAAAAACAGCAGTCCGATGGGCTGCTCTTTTTTATATCAAACGGGGACGACCGGGCTCGAACCGGCGACCTCTTGCGTGACAGGCAAGCGTTCTAACCGACTGAACTACGTCCCCTAGATAATTATTTTTTAGGCGTAACTTGCTTAATAAGCTGTTCAAAAACTTTGGGTTCATTTTCAGCTAAATCTGCTAAAACCTTACGATCTAATTCAATTTTATTCTTTTTTAAATTATCAATAAACTTACTATAAGTAGTTTCAAGCTGGCGACAAGCCGAATTGATATTAATTTGCCATAAACTGCGGGTAGTTCTTTTTTTATTTCGGCGATCACGATAGCTATAAGCACCTGCCTTTTTAACAGCGGTTTTGGCTTGACGGATAAGTTTTTTTCGACCACCTCGATAGCCCTTAACTTGTTTTAATAAATTACGTCTTTTTTTGTTATGAGTGGCTCCACGTTTAACTCTAGGCATATATTTTTAATGAATTGATTTTTTAATTAATTTTTGGTTACTGGGTGATAAAGTTTTGTCTTGACGTTTATTGCGAGTAGTTTTACTGTCTTCGCGAGCATTAAAATGACCTTGACCACAAGTGCGATGTTGAACTTTACCTTTTTTAGTTATAGTAAAACGTTTAGCAACAGCTTTACGAGTTTTAATTTTTTTAGACATATTTTACAAATAAATTATTTCTTTTTAATCACAGTTATAAATTTATGACCTTGATGAGTTAACGGTTGCTCAATCTCAATATTTTCTCCCAAATTTTTAATAAATCCCGTAATAATGTCTTGGGCAATATCCTTGTGAGCCTTTTCTCTGCCTTTTAATAACATTTCAATTTTGACTTTATAGTTTTTTTCTATAAATTTTTGAGTTTGTTCAATCTTAACTGACAAATCGTGTTCACCAATGCGTGGTGAAAGGCGAATACCCTTAGATTCTTTGGTAATTTTATTTTTTTTATTTTGTTTTTGCAAATTATATTTAAAACTACCAAAATCAGTAATTTTTACTACCGGTGGTTCAGCTTTAGGGGAAATTTCAACTAAATCTAGACCAGCCTCTTCGGCTTGTTTTAATGCCTCATTCAATGAAACAACTCCAATATATTCTTCATCTGTGCCAACAAGCCTAACCTCCGGAGCTTGGATTTTATGATTAATTCGATAATAAGGCAAATTTTGAGTTTTTTTCTTTTTTCTACGGTAAGCGATAAGTTTAAAATTAATTATAAATTATATAAAAAAAATAGTCAACTGGTGGAGATGGGGGGTCTCGCACCCCCGTCTAAGAAGATTAAATAAAAAAGTTATTACTTATATACCCTAGTTTAATTTAAGGTTAGATATAAACTAGATAAATTATTTCTAACCCGTGGCTTAGATTAAATTTTCGGACCAAAAGACTAAGCTTCTTTTATTCCTATCCCACTAGTTGACGCCTAATTTGTGTAGTGAGAATTGACAATTAGACGGCTGTCAGCTTAATTAAGCGGCGACAGCAGCTAAGGAATAACTTGGAGCCATTAAGCTGGCTACAGTACTCTTAACTTTAATAAAAATGTTTTTGGCATTTATTGGAATGATTTAGTTTAACGTCGTTAATCAAGACGATAAGACCTTTTTACCTAATTTTTCTCATCAACTTTAAACATCCCCGAGATATGATTTTTAAATTTTTAAGGTTTAACTATCTACGGCGGTACGTGGCTTGAAGAATTCTGCGATCAGTTTCTTTCTGTTTAATTTTTTCACGTTTATCGTGTTTTTTTAAGCCCCGCCCTAAACCAATTTCAATCTTGATTATACCTTTATTATTATATACTTTAATTGGTATTAATGTCAAGCCCTTAATCTGTAATTTACCGATTAAGGTTTTAATTTCTTTTTTAGTTAATAATAATTTACGCGAGTGGGTGGGCTGATAATTGGTTTGAACCTGAATAGCTGGTGGATAGGGAGCGATATGACAATTAATTAACCACAACTCTTGTTTAGCGTCTAAATTAACATAACTACCCTTTAAGTCTAATTTTTGTTGTTTGACTGATTTGACTTCTGGTCCACTTAAAACAATGCCTGCGGTCCAGGTTTCTAGAATTTCATAATCATGAAAAATAGTTTTGTTGGTAATTGATTCCATGTTCTAATAATAACTTTTTTTGAATAATTTGTCAACACATCTTGACAAGAAATTTAATTTATGCTAACATATAGATAGCTCTTTTAAAAATGACTAACAAAGAAAGGATATTCAATTGAGAAATTTAATTTTAGGAATTGTTGCTTTGTTCCGTGGTGATAAAGTGTGGCAAGTATTTAAATTGGCCAGGCTATTTGACAGACAAATAAAAACTCTCAGAAAACGTGGGTGTTCACAGTCCATTATTGCGTATATTCAAACTAAGAAAAAAGAGGTTATCACTAAAGCAAAAGCAATAGAAGTAGGCGATGGTCGTCTTCCCTTTGCTATAGTTATACCCAAGTCGCGTAATGGAACTTATTCTTTAAAATTGTCGACTTTAGTAGGCATGTTGGGTAAGATTAAAGAGCATAAACAAAGCTTACTTGAGTTTGATGGGGTTGAAGATAAAATACAAGTTCCAGAATTACCATATTTTATTTACGGAGTTGGTGTTGAGCTACTAACAGCAGGCAAGTCGCCCGAAGAGGCAAGGGTTATTGTTGAGGAGCTTGATCATCGTTGTTTAACGGTTGCTGAACTTGTTGCTTTTGCAACTCACACAAATATATTATCTTACTTAAAAAAGATAAGTAATGGTAAAATCTGGAATGTTTCCGTGTTTGCCGTATCTTCTCGTTACAAGAAACATGAGCCATGCATTGCGTTTCCAGATAGACATGTCATTCTGGTACCAGACTTGATTATAAGTGAAAGTAGTTATCTTTTGTGGCGGATAATCGTAGATGGATATAGTTATTCTTTACGAGCTACTAGCCATAATGATACTGGACTTGCAACTTATTCAATTACTGCCTCATGCTGTAGTCGGGGGTGATTTGTTCTTTTTTCCAAAAGGGCGCGCGAAATAGCGCCCTTTTTTATTTTTTTAAAATTTAAGTTGCTTGTGGATTGCTAATAATGTATAATATAATAATATAAAGATTTTAAAATTAATTTTTTAAAGAAAACAAAAATTATGCGTATAGGTATAGATCACCCCAATCAATCGCTACGCTAATTGGTGGGGTGATGAAAGTCGGATGTGACAAATTTACATTATATAAATAAATTAATATTTTAAAACAAAATTATGCGTATAGGTATAGATTGTCGGGCGATTGTAAATCCCAGTCGCGATAAGGCCGTGGGCGTTGCTCATTATACTTATCAATTAGCACGACATTTAATTAAAAATGATTCTAAAAATGAATACGTTTTATTTTTTGATCGAGATTTAGAAAAGAAAAAACTACAAGAATTTAAAAAGAAAAACGTTAAAATCCGATTTTTCCCTTTTCAAATGTATAAAAAGTTTATATCCTTTTTGTATTCAAGCAAATTAACTGATGCTTTTTTTGAAAGAGAAAACTTAGATATTTTACATTCGCCAGTTGTCGAGTTGCCACCAACATACAAGGGAAAGACAATTGTGACGGTACATGATATTGCTTTTAGTTGTTTTCCTAAATTATATACCAAAGAAGTTGTTAATCGACGTAAGAAAAATTTTCCGCGAATTTTAAAACAAGCCGATAAAATTATTGCTGTTTCAGAATCAACTCGGAATGATGTTGTTAAAAAATTAAAAATTCCGGCAAAAAAGATTGAAGTAGTTTACCATGGCCTGGATAAAGAATTTTTTAAAAAAATAAATAAAGTCGATATTCAAAAAATTTGTCAAAAATATAAAATAACCGGTGACTATATTTTATTTCTTGGAAAAATTGAAAAAAGAAAAAACTATGAAAACATAATTAAGGCTTTTGCTGATTTTAGAAACAGAAACGAACAATACAAAAATTATAAATTAGTTTTAGCTGGTCAGTGGTCTAATCATTTTAAACAAGAAAAAGATGAGCTATTTAAATTAGCTCCGCGTGGTAAAATAATTGCACCAGGCTTTATTCAAACTCCAGACTTACCAGCTTTATTTTTAGGCTCTCGAGTTTTTCTTATGCCATCATGGTGCGAAGGTTTTGGTTTATCAATTTTAGAAGCCATGGCTGCACAAACGCCAGTAATTACCAGCAAAATATCATCTATGCCAGAAACAGCCGGCAAGGCGGCTTTACTAGTTGATCCTCAAAAAGTTAAAGAAATTGCTGATGCCTTGGAAAAAGTTTTAACAGATAAAAAATTAGTTACCAGTTTAAAAAAGAAAGGGTTAATTCAGGTTAAAAAATTCAGTTGGGATAAGTGCGCTCAACAAACTTTAAAAATTTATAAAAAATTAAATCAGAATGTCAGTCGTCAAAAGAATAAAACCAAATAATAACTTTAATCATTTATATAAAAATTCTACGGGTAAATTTTATAATCCGCAGAAAACCACTAAAAAACAAACTACGCGCTTGTGGGCGTGGGTAGCGTTGTTTTCTTTTTTAGTTTTAATTTTGGCAGCCATTGTGGCCGGGATGGTTGTTTTTAAAGATGAAAATAAAAGTCAAGGCTGGTCAAGCGAAAAAATTATTTTACAAATAGAAAGTAAGGATAAAATTAAAGCTGGTGAAGAATTAACTTATCAAGTTATTATTAAAAATCAAGGCGACGTGGGCTTAGCTGAAGGTGAATTATCAATTTCTTTTCCGCGGGGTTTTAAATTAACTTCAATTAAGCCGGAACCAGCCAGTCAATTGGTAAGTGGCGCAGTTTGGCAGATAGCCAATTTAAAAGAAAAATCGAGCCAGGAGTTTGAATTTACTGGTCAGATTTTTGGTAATGTTGGCGAGACTAAAGATTTTATGGCTGCCTTAAATTATCAACCGGTCAATTTTTCTTCCAATTTTTTAGAGAGCACTTCTTTCAAAGTTGAAATTGAATCTTCAATTTTAGATGTGAGCATTAAAACGCCGAACGAGGTAGTTGAGGGACAAGTTTTTCCTTTAAATTTAAAATTAACCAACAATTCTGATCAGGATTTAGAAAATTTAAAAATTTTGTTTTTAGACACAGAGGGTTTAGAAATTATTCAGCAGGATGATTATGCTGTCGAGCATGGAGTGGTGAGTATAGATAAAATTAGCAAAAATTCAAATCAAGAAATTAATTTAGAAGCTAAATTTACACAAACGGCCGATACGGAAGTAATTTTAGAAATAGAAACGGGTATTCAGGATTTTAACACTCAAGAAATTGATATTATTACCATAACGAATGCGCAATTAAAAATTATTCAAGTAGCCCTAGATTTAAATTTAATTGTTAATTACAAGCAAGATACAGTGGCAACCGTTTTGGGCGAAAAATTAAACTATCAATTATTGATTGATAATTCTGGCCAGCAAGACTTAACCGATTTAATTGTGAAAGTTGATATTAGTGAAATAAGTTTAATTGATTGGGAAAGTTTACAGGTTGAAAGTTTAGAAGAAATTGGAGATGTTGAGCGCGATGGACAATTAGTTTTTAATAAATTTCAATTCCCAGAATTAGAAGAATTAACAGCTGGTGATCAATTTGAAATTGATTTTAATTTAAATTTACTCAAATCAGATCAAATTGGTGAAATTGTGGCTAGTTTACAAAAAGACAATCAAATTAAATTAACCACGCAAGCGACTTGCACGGCTAGTTTAAAAAACGAAGACGTCGGTGGATTTGAAATAACTACTCAGCCAGTTGAAATTATTGTTAATGTAGATTAAAAGTTTTTAAAAAAGACACGTTTTGATTTCGAAGCGTGTTTTTTTGTATAAAAATAAAAGCTCCGTCACTAAGGTGACGGAGTTGAAGCTGATTGCTCCATGTCGAGAGGGGTTTGGTCGAAAATTCTACTAAGCTGTGGTCTTGATTTTTTGATTTCTTTTTCAACCTCTCTCCAAATTTCTGGAAGAATTGCGAGAATTTTTTTTGTAAGGTCTTTTCCAAAAAATTCGCGAGAATTTTCCAGACAATAGTCATCTGGATTCTTGAATTTCGTGAAATAGGTGGGCGTTATTTGTTCTATCAATCCGGTAAGTTTTAGAAGAGAAAGAGATTGACGTATTTTATCGGACGAGGGGGGATATTCTTGTGTACAGAACATGACGGGAAATTCTGGAAATAGATTTTCTCGAGTTAACTTATATATCATCAGGTAGATAGCCTGATCAACAGCTGGGTGCCACCATTTTTCTTTGCTTTCCCCACAACGCAAGAAATAACAAATTAAATGAACCCAGGCATGGGCATTTTTTTGATAATCTTTTGCCATTATTTCTCCTTTTGAAATGAGCGTAATTGTTTATTGAGTTTATCTTAATTCAATCTTTAATTCTTGTCAAATCGAATTAAAACCGCTATAATGGGAAAATATAATTTAAAATTATTATGGCACAAGTTAGCTTTCCAGAAATTGAAAAAAAGATTTTAGATTTTTGGCAGAAAAATAAAATTTTTCAAAAAACCCTAGATCAAAAAAGTTCACAGGGGGACTTTGTGTTTTATGATGGACCCCCTTTTGCTACCGGTACGCCACATTATGGACATTTGGTGGGTAGTTTAATGAAAGATATGGTGCCACGCTATTGGACTATGCAAGGCTATCACGTTGAACGCAAATGGGGTTGGGATTGTCATGGCTTGCCAATTGAAAATATCGTGGAAGAAGAATTAGATTTAAAATCAAAAAAAGATATTCAAGATTTAGGTATTGATAAATTTAACCAAACTTGTCAGTCAAAAGTTTTATTATACGCCGAGGAGTGGCGCAAAGTAATCGAGCGGATGGGGCGTTGGGTAGATATGGACAATGATTATAAAACCATGGATTTGGATTATATGGAAAGTATTTGGTGGGTTTTTAAACAACTCTGGGACAAAGATTTAATTTATCAAGGTTATAAATCAATGCATATTTGTCCGCGTTGTGAGACAACTTTATCACAATCAGAAGTTACCCAGGGGTATCAAGATGTAAAAGATATTTCAGTTATTGCTAAATTTGAATTAATTGATGAGTCCACCCAAGGCGGACAGGCCTCGACTTTTGTTTTAGCTTGGACAACTACGCCGTGGACGTTAATTGGAAATGTAGCGTTGGCGATTGGGGAGAAAATAAATTATGTAAAAATTAAATTTGAAGATAAAAATTATATTTTAGCTAAAGCCAATTTAGAATCTATTTTTGAAAATAAAAAATATGAAATTGTTGATGAAATTAAAGCCAGGGATTTAGAAAATAAAAAATATAAACCATTGTTTGATTATTATCAAAATAAAGATTTAAAAAACAAAGATAATTTATACACAATTCAAACTGCTGATTTTGTGACCGTTGAAGACGGAACTGGAGTAGTGCATATTGCACCAGCTTTTGGCGAAGATGATATGAAGTTAGGTGAAGAAAAGGATTTGCCATTTATTCAGCACGTAGGTTTGGATGGGCGTTTTACAAATGAAGTTAAAGATTTTAAAAATTTAGAAGTCAAACCTAAAAATAATCCAACCAGCACTGATAAAAAAGTAATTGAATATTTAGAAAAGAAAAATTTAGTTTTTAAAGTTGAAGAATTTGAGCACTCCTATCCACATTGTTGGCGATGCGATTCGCCATTATTAAATTACGCCACTTCGTCTTGGTTTGTAAATGTGACTAAAATTAAAGACGACATTTTAAAGCAAGCAGAAAATATTCATTGGGTGCCTGAGCATATTAAAGATGGACGTTTCGGCAAGTGGTTAGAAGGTGCGCGCGATTGGTCAATTTCAAGACAAAGATTTTGGGGTTCGGTTATGCCAATTTGGATTTGTGATAAATGTGGCGAGAAAAAAGTTTTTGGTTCAATTCAAGAATTAGAAAAAATTTCTGGCGCAAAAATTAAAGATTTACATAAACACACAGTCGATCAAATTGAATTTAAATGTGATAAATGTGATGGTCAAATGAAAAGAATTGATGATGTCTTGGATTGTTGGTTTGAATCAGGTTCAATGCCTTATGCGCAGATGCATTATCCTTTTGAAAATAAGGAAAATTTTGAAAATAATTTTCCAGCGGAATTTATTGCCGAAGGAGTAGATCAAACCCGTTGTTGGTTTTATTATTTAAATGTTTTATCAGTTGCCCTAGAAAATAGTCATGCTTTTAAAAATGTGATTGCTAATGGCATTGTGCTAGCCGAAGACGGTAAGAAAATGTCCAAACGGTTGAAAAATTATCCCGAACCCATGGATGTTTTTGATCAATTTGGGGCCGATGCAGTCCGTTATTATTTAGCTACTTCACCGGTGGTGAAGGCTGATGATTTATGTTTTAATTCGAAAGATGTAGAAGAAGTAGTTAAAAAAGTTTTATTGATTTTGTGGAACGTATTTTCTTTTTATCAAATGTATGCCGAGAATACGAGTGTCGCTAATTTAGATATTAATAATATTAACAATATTTTAGACCGCTGGATTTTAGCTAAAATGGAATTATTGAAAAAAGAAATTACACAAGGCTACAATAATTATGATTTAAATCAAGCTACGCGCCCAATCCAAAATTTTATCAACGATTTATCAACTTGGTATTTAAGAAGATCTCGAGACAGGTTTAAATCAGATAATCAAAAAGATAAAAACGATGCTTTGGTTACATTAAAATATGTTTTAATTAATTTATGTAAACTCATGGCGCCAGTTATGCCGTTTGTATCCGATTTTATTTATCAAGAATTAAAGGGTGAACAAGAGTCAGTACATTTGGAAAAATGGGCAACCTTATGCGAGGATTGGATTGATAATAAAATTATTGATCAAATGGAAATAGTTAGAGAAATTGCTAGTTTAGGTTTAGAACAACGGGCGAGTGTTGGGATGGGCGTGCGCCAGCCTTTAGCTAAAATTATTGTTAAATTTCCAAATTTAAAAGAATTACCCACAGAATTAGAAGAAATTTTATTAGACGAATTAAATATTAAAGCTATAGAATATCACACTCAGGCCGAGAAAGAAGTTGAATTAGATACTCAATTAACTCCAGAATTAAAACGCGAGGGCGTTAAGCGCGAATTGGTTCGGCAAATTAATAATTTACGTAAAAATGCTGGTTTGACCATTAAAGATACAATAACCTTATATTATCAAAGTGACAATTTAGAGATGAAAGAAATCATAAACGATTTATTATCCGACGTAGTTGCTGGTAAATCGGTTGAGGAAAAGGTTAAAAGTTTACAAGAAAAAGAGTTAAAAACTGATTTGGGTGAGGTGTGGGTTGGCATTGTTAAATAATTTAAAACTATGTTTTATAACACTTTGGCCATAGTTTTAAAACAGACAGATTGGCGTCAAGCAGATAAATTAATTACAGTTTATACTCAAGATGCGGGTAAAAAAGTTTTATTAGCCCGGGGGATCAAAAAAGTTAAAAGTAAGTTAGCCGGTCACATTGAGCCGTTTTTTTTATCAGAAATTAGTATTGCACCTGGTAAAAATTATGATTATTTAGCTGGAGCAATCACGGATAATAATTTTAAAAATTTGAGACAAGATTATCATCGACTTTTTTTTGTGGCTAGTTTAATGGAATTAGTAGATTCTCTTTTAAATCAACATCAATGGGAAGAACGAGTTTTTGATTTATTAATAACATTTTTACAACGAGTTAATGAATTAAATTCTTCACAGAATAAACAATTATATTTAATGAGTTTAGCCTTTATTTTAAAATTAATTTCAATTTTAGGTTGGCAACCAGAATTTTATAATTGCGTGTATTGTGGACAAAGGGTCAAATCAAAGCAAATTTTTTTTAGTTCGTACAAGGGTGGAATTGTTGATGAGAATTGTCGCCAGAGTAAAGATATTAAAGTTTCGCCGGCTGTTATTCAAATTTTTAGATTATGTTTAAAACAACCATTTGATTTTTGGTTAACTAAATCAGCTAATCAAAAATATTTTAATGAAGCTAAAAAAATTCTTAAATCATTTTTAGAATATCACATGGAACGTTCAGCGGATTGGTTAAATTATTTAAAATTAAATTAAATGTCTTTCAAATTATTAAAAAAATCAAAAAAATCTCAAGCACGCATTGGAATTTTAAAAACTCAACACGGTAAAATTCAGACGCCGTTTTTTATGCCAATTGCCACTGTGGGCACGGTTAAAACTTTAACTTTTGAAGATTTACACAATTTACCAGCCCAGATTATTTTAAGTAATACTTATCATTTAATGTTGCGACCAGGCGAAGATTTAATTAAAAAAGCCGGTGGTTTGCACCGATTTATAAATTGGCATAAACCGATTTTAACTGATTCGGGTGGTTTTCAGGTTTTTTCTTTATCAAAATTAAGAAAAATTGACGATCGAGGAATTAAATTTAACTCACACATTGATGGACGCGAGTATTTTTTAACACCATTGAAAGCTTTAAAAATTCAACAAAAATTGGGCGTAGATATCGTTATGCTTTTAGATGAATGTGTGGGCTTGCCAGCTAGTCGTGAAAAAGTTGCAAAGGCGGTTGAAAGGACAACTAAGTGGGCCAAACAACAGCAAAATTATATTGCTACACTTCGGGATGATTATAAAAAATTATTTTTTGGTATAGTCCAGGGGGGCGTATATAAAGATTTACGTTTAAAAAGCACCAAAGAAATTACAGCTTTAAATTTTGATGGTTATGCGGTTGGTGGCTTGGCAGTGGGAGAATCAGAAAAGGAAATGTATCAAGTTTTAGATTGGGTTTGTCCAAAATTGCCATCAAATAAGCCACATTATTTGATGGGTGTAGGTTATCCAGAACAAATTATTGAAGCAGTTAAAAAAGGTATTGATATGTTTGATTGTGTGATTCCAACTCGCGAAGCTCGACACGGCAAGCTGTATCAATTTAAAAATAAAAAATTAGACAAAGGTTTTTATCAAACAATTAACATTAGCAATGCTAAATTTAAAAAAGATTTTAGCCCAATTAATCCAGATTCAAAACTAGAAATTTTAAGAAAATATTCAAAAAGTTATTTACATCACTTATTTAAAATCCAAGAGCCATTGGCTTTAAGATTAGCCACCTTGAATAATGTTGAATTTTATTTAAATTTAATGGAGAGGATTAGACGAGCGATAAAAGAAAACAATTTATAACCTTGACAAAATTTAAAATAAGAATTAAATTAAATAAATCGTTCGTTAAAATTTTATAACCCAAATTTAGTTAAAAGGCGAAAGGAGAAAAATGTCCCTAAAAATTAATGCAAGCAAAAGAGATGATTTAAATCCATTTATTCTTTTTGGTCAAGGAATATTTTCTTTGATCTGTTTAATAGTGGTTGTTGTGGTCTTTATTTTCATATCAATCTATTTTTATGTGATTGATCATGTAATAAACTGGCTATACTATTTTTTAATTTCTATAGCCGGTTTGGCCTGTGTTTTAGGAGCGATATGTGCCGAAGATTTGAATATTTATTTTTTCGATAAGAATCTTTTCGGCAAGCATATTTACGAAGATATAGATATATAAAATTAAAACCAAGGCAATCATAATATCAACAAGAATTATGCACAAATTATATTTAAGGGAGGAAAAGTATTGGAATATTATTACTTTGACGTGGTGGTTATGGTTGAGGGAAAACGCAAGGAGCTTTTAGTTGTAGCTAAAAACGAAGACGATGTTAAAGAGGTTGTTTCGGCTGAATTTTCAGACAGGGCAGTTGAATTTGTGAGTATTGATCTTTCCCTAAAAAACCAACTGGGGTCATCAAAATCTAAGATAATAGCTTACAGAGAGCGGTTATCTTAATTTGAAAGGAAGCTATTGTTTTTATCGTTGCCGCGATGTGTCCATCTGACGCACCAGAAACAATTAGACTTTTTAGATCTTCGAGTAAAACTTTTTCGATGATTGAAACTGTGCAAATAGGTTCGCAAGCCGAAATAGAAAGCCCTAAAGTTTTAAGTTGGGATTAAAAAAAGGAGTTGTCATGGCAAAAAGAGAAGCTGTTAACCATCCAGAACATTATGGGGGGGGGACAATCCATACGAAGCAATCAAGGTAATTGATGCTTGGGGTCTGAATTTTTCCCTAGGCAATGTCATAAAATATATTGCTCGAGCTGGCGAAAAGGATCCGAAAACTAAATTTGAGGATCTTGAAAAGGCGCGGTGGTATTTAAACCATGAAATTGCTAGATTAAAAAATTCTAGCGAAAAATAGATTTGAAAATCCCGGCATGTGTCGGGATTTTTTATTTGCCTGAAAATAGCTTTAATAGTATAATTAAATAAGAATCAAGAATTATGAATAAAGAAAAATCAAATATTAATTCTATGGATAAAATTATTTCGTTGTGTAAACGGAGGGGATTTATTTTTCCCTCAGCTGAAATTTACGGAGGGTTGCGATCAACTTATGACTATGGACCTTTGGGTGTAGAATTAAAAAACAATATTAAAAAAGCTTGGTGGCGTCGTATGGTGCAAGAAAGACAAGATGTAGTTGGTTTAGATAGCGCTATTTTAACTCCGGAAATTGTTTGGCAGGCCTCGGGTCATTTAGAAAATTTTACTGATCCCTTGGTTGAGTGTAAAAAATGTCATCAGCGTTTTAGGCAAGACGAATTAGAACAACGGGATTCTTCATTCGCCAAAAAGCGGATTCAGAATGACAGCTTGGCTTGTCCTGAATGTGGCGGTGAATTAACTCAGCCCCAGAGCTTTAATTTATTAATGAAAACTCAATTGGGCGTGGTAGAGGGTAAACAAGACGATGCTTATTTGCGTGGTGAAACGTGTCAGGGGATTTATTTAAATTATTTAAATATCAAAGATTCAATGCGTTTAAAAATGCCTTTTGGTATTGCTCAAATTGGCAAGGCCTTTAGAAATGAAATCACACCGGGCAATTTTATTTTTAGAATGAGAGAATTTGAACAAATGGAAATGCAATATTTTGTTAACCCCCAAGAAGCTAAAAAATATTATAAAACGTGGAAAGATTGGACAATGGATTGGTATCAAGAATTTATTCAACAACCTAAAAATTTACGTTGGCGTCAGCATGAAAAAGACGAATTAGCTCATTATGCCAAAGAGGCGTGGGATGTTGAATACAAAACACCTTTTGATGGTTGGAAAGAATTTGCTGGCGTACATAATCGTGGCGACTGGGATTTATCGCGACATAGTCAATTTAGTAAACAAGATTTGAGTTATATGGATTTGGAAACTAAAGAAAAATTTATACCCTGGGTACAAGAAGTTTCGATGGGAGTTGATCGAGCCATGTTAATGTTTTTAGTTGATGCCTATACCGAAGTAGAAACTCGGAGCGGTGATGAAGACTCTAAACACGAAACAGAAGTAGTTTTAAAATTACATCCAGAATTAGCGCCAATTAAAATTGCTATTTTACCGTTATCTAAAAAGGAGCCTTTGCAAAAATTAGCCCAACAAATTTTTGATGATTTAAAACAAAATTATAAATTAGATTATGACGAAACCACTAGTATTGGTAAACGTTATCGTCGTCAAGATGAGATTGGCACGCCATATTGTTTAACAATCGATTTTGAAAGTTTAGATGATCAAGCTGTGACTATTCGCGATCGAGATACAATGCAACAAGAGCGAATTAAAATTGCTGAATTAAAAAATTATTTCCAAGATAAATTTTAAGCAACAATTATGTCACTAGAAAATAATTTTGAGGGAGGGGGTCCAAAACAAGAAGATGCTTTATTAATGGGATCTCTCGAACAGACATTGCCTGGCATTACACAAGTAGTTGGAGGTGATATTAAAATGGCTGCCTTGGCTATTTGCCATGGAGATTGGAATATGTGTTCAGATCCAAATTTAGCTAAAGATTTAGCAAGAAAAATAGACGAGATGGATAGACTTCAATTAGAAGCAATTCAATCTAAAATATTAGAGCATTTAAAAAGTCACTCTTGGCGATCTAAAATAAAAGATTTATAAGAAAAAATGAACACTTATTATCAATTTAAATTAAAAAATGGTTTGCAAATAATTTCCGTGCCATTAAAAAACACTCAAGCGGTGACTGTTTTAGCTTTATTGCCGTGTGGCTCGCGTTATGAAAATTTAGAAATTAACGGCGTTTCTCATTTTATTGAACATTTAATGTTTAAAGGCACGCAACGTCGATCAACAACTTTAGATATTAGTCGCGAATTAGACAAGATTGGTGCTAATTATAATGCTTTTACCGGCAAAGATCATACAGGTTATTATATTAAATCAGCTTATCAACATTTAGATTTAAGTTTAGATATGTTAGCAGATATGTTGTTTAATTCTAAATTTGAATCGACCGAAATTAATCGTGAAAGGGGAGTGATTTGTGAGGAAATTAAAATGTATCAAGATAATCCGTTGTTATATATTGAAGATTTGTTTGAGCAGACTATTTTTAAAAATAACAGTTTGGGTTGGAGTATTGCTGGGCCACAAAAAAACATTCAACAAATTAGCCGTCAACAAATCCTAAATTATTATCAAAAGTTTTATCAACCACACAATATGGTTTTAATTGTGGCAGGTAAACACGACTCCCAAAATCTTAAAAAAAAGATAGAACAACATTTCAAAGTTAAAAATAAAAATCAAACCAAACAGAATTTTAAAAAATTTAAATTTACTAATTATCAGCCTGAAATTAATATTTTAAAAAGACAAACTGATCAATTGCAATTGGCTTTAGGGTTTCCGGGCGTAGCTTATGATGATAAAAGAAATGATGCTTTAGATTTATTGTCAATTATTTTAGGCGGGAATATGAGTTCGCGGTTGTTTGTTGAAGTTAGAAGTAAGCGTGGTTTGGCTTATTATGTTCAGGCCGATCACGATTCTTATCAAGATACGGGTTGTTTTTTAATTCGAGCTGGGATTGATAAAAAGAATTTAGAATCAACTTTAAGTGTAATTAATCAGGAATTAAATAAAATTAAAAAAGATGGAGTAACTTGTGAAGAATTACAACAGGCGCAAGATTATTTAAAAGGCAAAACCATTTTAACGCTTGAAGATTCGGCGATGTTAGCGTCTTTTTATGGTGCCCAAAAATTATTAATGTCGCAAATTTTAAACCCAGAAGAAAAATTTAAAAAAATAGATCAAGTTAAAGCTAGTCAGATCCAAGAAATAGCTCAAGAGATTTTTACCCAAAATAAATTTAGCCTAGCCTTAATTGGTGATATTCACGCAAAACAAAATTTAAAAAAGTATATTAATATTTAGAATTTTTCGTTAAGAAGGGGGTTGCCAAATCGGTTGATTTAGAAAACACTATTTAAAATAAAAATATTTAAGTTTTAAAAATAAAAATTATGTTAGATCAAAAAAGTTCTCAAACCGTAGATGTTATTGTCTGGAGTTTTTTAAAAATTTTAGCCATTATTTTAATTATTCTTTTTTTGTATTTAGTGCGAGATATCGTTTTAATTTTATTTGTGTCAGTTATCTTAGCTTCAGCTGTTATTCCTTGGGTAGATAAATGGCAAGAAAAAAAAATTCCTCGAATTTTAACCATTGTTTTGATTTATTTAGTTTTAGTCGGGATTGTTAGCTTAGTTACCATATTAATTATTCCAGCCGTCGGTCAGCAATTAACTCAGTTAGCTAAAGCTTTTCCTTTTTATTATGAAAAGGTTATCGGGTTATTTCAAAATAAACCAGAGTTATTACAAGAAGGTGCTTATAACTTTCAAAACTTTTTACAGAGTTTAAGTGCCAATATGGGTGTAGCCACTAAAAGTTTAATTGACACCATCGGTAGTATTATGGGTGGTTTGACTTCATTTGTTTTAATTTTAATTATAACTTTTTATATTAGTGTTAAAAAAGATAGCACCAAGATATTTTTAGAATTAATTGTACCGCAGAAATATCAAGTTTATACCGTGCAATTGGTTGATAAAATGCAAAACAAAATTGGTCAGTGGTTAAAGGGGCAACTGTTTTTATGTTTAATTATCGGTATTTTATCTTATGTTGGTTTATTAATTATTAACGTTAAATACGCCTTATTGCTGGCTTTAATTGCCGGGATTATGGAAATTATTCCATTTATCGGGCCAACTTTGGGTGCTTTGCCGGCTATTTTATTAGCTTTTATGCAATCACCTCTAAAAGCTCTGTTAGTTTTAATTTTATATATTGTGATTCAACAATTAGAAAATAATTTAATCGTGCCACACGTGATGAAAAAAGCCGTAGGTTTAAATCCAATTGTGACTATTATTGCGATTGCGATTGGGGCTAAATTGGCCGGTGTTTTGGGGGCAATTATTGCTGTGCCAGTTGTGGCCTCGTTAAGCATTTTGGTTAAGGATTTGCCTTATTTAACTAAATCAACTCGTAAGGTTAAGATACAGTAATTATGTCCACTCTCTACATCGTTGCCACACCAATCGGAAACCTAGATGACATTACATTACGCGCCTTAGAAGTGCTTAAAAATGTTAATTTGATTTTATGTGAAGATACGCGTCAAACTAAAAAATTATTGGATCATTATCAAATTAATAAACCAACCTTAAGCTATCATCAACATTCAAATTTAAATAAAGTTGAACACATTATTCAAGAATTAAAAATTGGTCAGAATTTAGCTTTAGTTTCGGATGCCGGCACACCAGGCATTTCAGATCCTGGTAATCAGTTGATTGAAAGCGTGATGCAAGAATTTAAAGATCAGGTTGATATTATTCCCATTCCTGGGGCGTGTGCAATTACCACTTTGGCGAGCGTAGCTGGTTTGTCAATGGATAAATTTATTTTCATGGGGTTTCCGCCACATAAAAATAAGCGTTTAAAATTTTTTAAAGAATTAGCTCAATTTGAATATCCGGTTGTTTTATACGAATCGACTCATCGAATTATAAAAACTCTAGAACAACTATTAGATATGGTCGGAGATAGACAATTGGTGGTTGGACGTGAATTGACTAAAAAATTTGAAACAATTTATCGTGGCAAAATTAGTGAAGTTATTCAAAAACTTAAAAATGACAGCATAAAAGGCGAGTTTGTCTTAATAATAAATAATCAATAATTTAAAAAAAGTATGACAGTCTTAGACTTAATTTTAATTTTGATTCTAGTTGGTTTTTGTTTGAGTGGAGTTAAATATGGTTTTATTCACTCACTGGGTTCGATTGTCGGTGTAGTTTTTGGAGTTTATTTTGCTAGCAAATGGTATCCTTTGGTGGTTGAAAAAATAGCACCAATTTTATTTGGCCAAGAGCGCCTAGTGGCTTTGTTGGCTTTTGTAATAATTTTTATTTTGTTCAACCGCGTTATCGGAATCGTCTTTTACTTTTTAGGTAAAATGTTCGGCATTGTCGCTTTTGTGCCGTTTTTAAAAACCTTCAACCGAATCTTGGGTGGAGTCTTGAGTGTTTTTGAAGGTATTTTAGTTTTGGGAGTAATTTTTTATTTTTATAGTCGTTATCCGATTTGGCCGGCTTTAAATGAAGCGATGATTAATTCTAGAATTATACCTTTTGCTTTAAATATAATTAAAATTTTAATGCCCATTATTCCTGAAGGGGTTAAGCAATTGGATTCAGTTATGGATCAGCATGGAGTTAACCAAGTTATTGAAGAAAATTTGGACAAAGGTTTAGATAAAGCTATTGAAGGCGCTAGTCAGGGTTTAGAAAAGGCAGTTGAGGGTGGAGGGTTAAACGTAGAATAATTTTATGATAGACACTCACAGCCATTTAAATTTTAAAGCTTTTAATCAAGATTACGCTGAAGTTGTTCAGCGTAGTTTTAACAATGGCATCTTAAAAATTATTAATGTGGGGGCTAAATTAGATTCAAGTCAGCGCGCAGTTGATTTGACTCAAGAATTTGAAAATTTATATTCGGCTGTGGGTTTACATCCAATTCATGTGAACCCCGTTAGAAATTTAGATATCAATGATGAGGTTAATAAAATTAATCAGGATTTGCCTCAAAAATTGAATAATTTCAATGATTATAAAATTTCTAACGGGGTGAACGATGAAGAATTAAACATTGGTGCTTATCGCGAATTAGCTCAAAGAAATAAAGTCGTGGCAATTGGCGAAATTGGTTTAGATTATTTTTATGGCAAAGAGAAAGCACTACGAGAAAAACAACAACAAATTTTTAGACAATTTATTCAATTGGCTCAGGAACAAAATTTACCTCTGATTTTACATTGCCGTTCAACTAAAGAAGAGCCCGATCAAGCCTATAATGATATGTTAGAACTTTTAGAAAAATATCAATATTTTAATGGTGTAATTCATTGTTTTACTGGTAGTCCTTTGATGGCTAAAAAATTTTTAGAATTAGGATTTTATGTTGGATTTACTGGGGTGATAACCTTTGCGCCGGAATTAGTTGAAACAGTGGCGAGTGTGCCTTTGGATAAAATTTTATTAGAAACGGATTGTCCCTATATGTCGCCGGAACCACATCGTAGAGAAAGATGTGAACCATGGTATATTAAATTCACAGTTCAAAAGATCGTTGAAATTAAAAATATAGATTTAGAACAAGTTTTAGAACAAACCACGTTTAATGCTATAAACTTATTTAATTTTTGAGTTTTTAAAAATAATTTTTATAAAAAAATAGGGGCGGCTTTAAAGTCGCCCCTTTTGATGCGTCCCCTTCGTTGTGGGACTTAAGTCCTACCGGGTCTCTCCGGTACAATCCGGCATTGGCGTTTCCGGTGGATCGCTACAATGATGACTATCAAGACGATAACCAGAATAATTATGACAGCCACACTTCCTATGATATGCAACGTGTCTTGGAAGAAGAACCCCAGAACAGCATTTTTTTCCTTTTTATCGCGGGGAGGGTCAATGAGGTTCTGTTCGGTTGTAGGATCTTTCGGTGGAGGATTGACGAGTGAGGAGTTGTGAATCTTTACGTCGGTGGAATCGGGCGGCTTAGGAGTGGTTACCAGGTCACTAAAACCCTTAGATTTTTTAAACGCTTTGTTCAAAGAATCAATCTTTGTTTCAAGCGTTCGAAGTGAATCATCAAGATTTACAGGATTGAATAATGAAATTATTCTTTCCTGTGACTGCCCCTTGATTCCCAGGTTGTTGCAGGCGGAACGGAATGTATCTGCCCTGGCTGACTTCATAATTTCTTCTTCACCGGCTTTAACCTTATTGCCAGCGGAGTTCCACTCTCCCAAGAGAATTCTAGCTAGTTTTTCTGGGCTAGATTTTTCGTGTATAATCTTGGGATCGCTCGGTTCATATCGCAACAGATTCGTTAACAGCTCGAGGTTGGCCGAATAAGTAATTTCTTCGACCAATCTAACATATTCGAGTGAATCTTCGATCACTTGAGTGACTGAATCGGCGATTTGTTGGTTTCTCTCGTTGATAGCATCAGCTTTGATGCTATCAATGAAAGCCTGTGAAACATTCGTTGCCGGCGAGGGGCTTTCTTCCTCACTGGCAGAATCTTCCGTTGTTACTGCCGATTGATTGTTTTTTTCCACCAAACTTTTGACGACAAGCGTCATATATTTGGTATAGTCAATCGACATTCTGTCTTTAATCTCGATAAATTTGAGATGTTTATTGACAATGACTACGCCGATGCTTTCTGGGACGACACCGTAAAACGGTGATTCCAGAAGTCGACCAAAGATTACATCCGCCGTTCCAGGTGTAATATTTTCTGCGTAGTTTACAACCTGCAAGAACGAAACTTTGGTCGAATCAGAAAGATTTGACAAATCGACCGGAGAATCGGCCTGAGCACTGGCTACCAGTATGGTAGCGACGACGATTGCGACGAGAAAAACGTTTCTCATTGGGTCCTCCTTTGTTGGACTTTTTTCTATTTTTTTGTGATTTTTTTTTAAGAACAAAAGGATTTTTATCCTTAAATATATACTATCATAATTTTATTTTCTTGTCAAGAGGTATAGCTAGATTTTTATCCACAGGGCTTAAAATGTATTTTTAAAAGTTAACAGCTTTACCTTTAACTAATTAAAAGTTAAAATAAACATAAGATAACTTTAATTTAAATAATGCTGGATAATATTTTACAAAATTTAAATCCCGAACAAGAGCAGGCAGTCAAACACAAGCAAGGACCACTTTTAATTGTGGCAGGAGCGGGGACAGGCAAAACCACGGTGATTACTCGTCGCATTGCTTGGTTGATTGACCAAAAATTAGCTGAACCTAATCAAATTTTAGCGTTGACTTTTACTGACAAAGCAGCTGGCGAGATGGAGGAGCGAGTGGACAAGTTATTACCTTATGGCTATGTTGATTTGTGGGTGTCAACTTTTCATGCTTTTGGGGAACGAATTTTACATCAGTATGCAATTGATATTGGTTTGCCAGATAATTTCAAATTACTTAATCAAACCGATCAATCATTATTAATTCGTCAAAATTTAGATAAATTTGATTTAGATTATTACAAACCCTTAGGCAATCCAACTAAATTTATTCAAGCTTTAATTAAACATTTTAGTCGTTGTAAAGATGAACTTTTGTCGCCAGCAGATTATCTTAAATTTAGCGAAGAACAAATTTTAAATCAGGACACGAGTATGTCAAGCCAAGGTTTAAAGCAAGAAGTTAGTCGTTTACAAGAGGTTGCTAATGCTTATCATACCTATCAACAAATTTTACTCGACAATAACAGTTTAGACTTTGGAGATTTGATTAATTACACTTTAAAATTGTTTAAAGAACGTCCATTAATTTTACAAAAATATCAACAGCAATTTAAATATATTTTAGTCGATGAATTTCAAGACACTAACTATGCTCAATATGAATTGGTTAAATTATTAGCTCAACCTAACAACAATTTAACAGTCTGTGCTGATGATGATCAGTCAATTTATAAATTTCGCGGGGCATCAGTTAGTAATGTTTTACAATTTAAAAAAGATTACCCGTTAGCTCAAAATGTAGTTTTAATTAAAAATTATCGTTCTGGTCAGCCTATTTTGGATTTAAGCTACAATTTTATTCAACTCAACAATCCCAATCGTCTAGAAATACAGTTGCAAACTACAGCTGGTATGCAAATTAGTAAAAAATTAATTAGTCAACAAGATTATCAAACCCAAATTAAACACTTTCATTTAGCTACGCAAGAAGATGAAGCTGAAAAGGTGGTTAGTCAAATTTTAGAATTTAAAAAAACAGATCCAGATTTAAAATGGAGTGATTGTGCTATTTTAGTTCGGGCTAATAATCAAGCGGATTTATTTATCCAAATGTTAGAATGGGCTGAAGTACCGCATGAATTTTTAGCCTCAACGGGTTTGTATAAAAAACCGATTATTCTAGATATTTTAGCTTATTTAAGATTGCTCGATGACTATCACGAAAGCTCGGCCTTGTTTCGAGTTTTAAATTCGCCTGTTTTTAAAATTAACATCGACGATTTACATACTTTAACTTATTTTAGTCGACGTAAAAATTGGTCATTATATGAAGCTTTAAATCAGGCTCCAAGTTTATCAAATTTAAAACAGACTAGCTTAAAAACGATTACCAAGCTTTTGGGTTTAATTCAAAAACATACTCAATTGGCGGTCAACCAATCTGTTGGTAAAATTATTTTTAGTTTTTTGGAAGATAGCGGTTATTTAAAAATTTTAACCCAGCAAGAAACCAAAATTAATTTTGACAGTTTAAATTGGTTAAACCAATTTTTGAAAAAAGTTGAAGAATTTGAAAGAGTTAATCTTGACAAATCAATCAATAATTTTCGAGAATTTATCGATTTAGCTTTAGAGGCGGGGGATATGGGTAGTTTACATAATTCTCTAGAACAGTCTAGTCCAGACTCGGTTAAAATTATGACTATCCACGGTTCAAAGGGTTTAGAATTTAAATACGTTTTTATTGTTAATTTAGTTGATAAACGTTTTCCAAGTATAGAACGTTCAGAAGCTATTGAGTTGCCGACCGATTTGGTTAAAGAAATTATACCTAGCGGTGATGTCCATTTGCAAGAGGAGCGACGTTTATTTTACGTAGCCATGACGCGGGCTAAACAAGGTTTATTTTTAACTTCAGCCGAAGATTATGGTGGAACACGCAAGAAAAAAATATCACGTTTTTTAACTGAGTTAGATTTCAATCCTGTTTTAACGTCTGAAGATGAAAAAGTTTTAAACTTAAAACAGCGTTACAAAAATTTATCGATTAAAACTGGCAGTTTAAACGAAGTTAAAACGAGAATCGAAGTCTTACCGGATAAATTCAGTTTTACTCAATTGAAGGCTTTTGAGACTTGCCCTTTGCAATATAAATTCGCTCATATTTTAAAAATTCCCGTTCGCGGGCGGTTTACTTTTAGTTTTGGTAAAACCATGCATGCGACTTTGTATAAATTTTTCCAACAGATTTTAGATCAGAAATTAAAACAACCCTCCATATTTGAAAAGAACCAATCAGTTGAAAATAAAATTCCAAGTTTGGGGGATTTAATGAGACTTTATCAAGAAAATTGGATCGACGATTGGTATTTAGATAAAAAACAAAAAGAAAAATACTTTCAACAGGGAGAACAAATTTTAAAAGATTTTTATCAAAAAATTAAACAGGAAAAACCGCAAGTTAAATTTTTAGAAATTGGTTTTAATTTTACTTTAGATAAATACAGCTTGCGAGGGCAAATTGATCGAGTTGATGATTTAGGAGACGGCCAGATTGAAATTATTGATTATAAAACCGGTAGTCCCAAAGACGCCAAAGGTTTAAACTCTGAAGATAAGGAACAACTTTTAATTTACCAAATGGCTGGTCAACAAATTTTCAAAAATGAAATTAAAAAGTTAACTTTTTATTATTTAAATAACAATCAAGCAGTTTCTTTTTTAGGCAGTCAGGCAGAGCTAGATAAATTAAGAAATAAAATTTTAAAAATTATTCAAGATATTAAAGTTAGCCATTTTCCAGCGACGCCATCTAAGTTCACGTGTCAGTATTGTGATTTCAGGGACATTTGTGAACATAGCCAAGGATAAAAATAAATTTTGACAAAGCGTTTTATTTATGCTAAGATAGAAATAGTTTAAATAAATTTATGATTAAAAATAAAAAGGATTTAACACCACAACAGGCTCAAGAAAAAATAGATCGTATGCGGGCGATTTATAAAGACTTTTTAAAAGATTTAGAGCAATTAAAAAAGAAACAAGATCAAATCATTAATAATTTTGCACGGGCTTTAGAAAAAAAGAAAATTAAGCAAATTAGAAAAGATTTAGAATAATATTTATATTTTAATTTTATTTATATGGAGGGTGAAAAAAAAACATCAACATTAGATGAGTTTGAAAAAATAGAGGCGATTAAAAATAGTAGTGACGATATAACAAAATATTTAGTTGAAAATTTGCAAGTAGCTGATGATATTGATAGAAGATTTGGTGATAATGCGATCTGTGTGGGAAAAGCTTATTGTAAAAAAATTGAGCAAGGAGATTTTTTTGGTGATATTGAAACAGAAGTATCTGTAAAAAATTCTAAAGGCGACAGAACAAATAAAGAAGTCAGGACATTTATGCCACTATATGAGCGTTTAAAAAGCGAATTAGATAGGATTAATAATTTAACAGAAAGAACAGAAAATGACGATAAAATTGATTCAGATAAAAAATCTTTGAGTTTGGGACTTTTAAAATCTAAACAGGAAAAACTAAATCAAATCATTGCTGATATAGAAAAATTAGCCGGCTTTACAGAATATCAAGAAAAGAAAGCTTTAGAGGAAAAAACAACTAAACCGCCAGAAAAAAAATCTTGGTGGCAAAGATTAAAAACAGATTTTATGAGTTTAGATGAAGATATGCAAGGACAATCTGAAGAAGCTAAAGAGTCTGCTGAAGAGAGGGTGGAAGAGATAGTTAAAAATAATTCAGGAGTTAATCCTGAGCCAGAAAAGAGTCAGGCAGAAGATGAATTAGGAAAGGTGGCAACAGAAATAGACCGAAATCAGCAGGCAACACAACAAGAGCTAGAAAGAGAAGCTGAATTAACGCCTCAAGAAAAAGGGGAGAAGATGGAAAATGAAATGAAAGAATTAGTCACGAAGTATATTGATAGATATAAAGGGTGTATTATTGAACAACAAAATTTAGGAGAATTATCTCAAGGAGAATTAGATAAACTAAATGAAGATTTAGCTCGCTTAAAAGATCTTCAAGAACAAGTTCAGCAAGGCATTTATTATAGTGTTTATAAGATAGAAAATGATCGAACATGTATGTCTGATTCTTTAGAAACTTTTTTATGTACTACGTCATCAGACATTAGTGATGAAATAGATAAAATTGAAACCGAAATTGGCCACTTGGAAAATGATTACAGAGTTGGCAAGATTAGTCTAGTAGATAAAGATGTTAAAATTGAAGAATTGATGCGTTTTAAAAAAGAATTAGAACAGGAATTGGTTGATATAAATAAAATTTTTAAAGCTTTGGGTGATGATTATTTAAGAGATAGATTTACAAGACTTCATCGAGAGAAATTGACTCAACTTTTTAAAAATAAAAGTGGAGATGGGGAAAATTTTGACAATAAAGAGCCGGCGTTAGATGAAAAAAATAAAAAAGAACCAACTTCCGATCCAACTCCAACTCCAGAACCAGAACCACAGCCACAGCCACAGCCTGAACCAGAATTAGTGTCACCTCAACCTTCTTCATTTAAAGAGCCTTCACCAGCGCCCGAAACGAACAAAGAAAAAGAGTTGGAATTAACAATTGAAAATTTAACTAATTTGGTAGATCGAATTGACAATGATGAGTTAGATTTAGAAAGTAGAAAGCAGTATGTAAAGTTAATTCAAAAATTGCGTGTCTTAAAGGTTGAAGTAGCTGCTGGCGATGGAGATGTAGAAAATTTAAAAAAATTAATTGAAGCTTCTCAGGTAAATAGATTATTAAAGAAAGTTATAGCAGATATAAAAAAAATTGAATTAAAAAAACAAAAATTATCCAAAGGCAAAACTTTTGAAGATACTTGTAAAACTGTGGGGAGTATTTTTGTGGGTTAGAAAAAATATTTTATAAATATTGAAACAAGAAAAATATAAATAAAATTAGCTTCAAAAGCTTTTTTTATTTTTTAGAATTTGTTATAATATAAGATATGAATCTGAAACAATATTTAATTTTAATGGCCGTAGCGACAGTAATTTGTTGGACAGCTTTTGGCTTGGTTCTTTTTAATATTGATCCACAAATCACAGATATTTGGGGCTTTGGTATGTTTTATGTTAGCCTATTTTTAAGTTGCATGGGGACGTTTGCTATTTTGGGTGTTTTACTAAGATTTAAAAGTATTAGAAATCGACCAGCAATGCAATTAGTCGTTTTAGCTTTTCGGCAAGCAATTTTATTTAGTTTATTGATTGTTTTTTTACTATTATTACAGAGTTTCAAATTATTATGTTGGTGGAATATTATTTTATTTTTATTATTTTTAACTAGTTTAGAAATTTATTTTATTTGCCGTCAGGCACGTCAACAATTATGCGAGCAAAATTAGAAAAAATTCAACAAGATTTTTTAAACGATATTTCATTTGTAAAAAATGAAATAGATTTAATTAATATAGAAAAAAAATATCTTGGTCGTAAGCAGGGTCAATTAACTGAAATTTTACGTGGTTTAAAAGATTTATCAGTCGAGCAAAAAAAGGAAATTGGTCCATTGGCTAATCAAATTAAACAATTCATTGAAAAAGAATTAGAAATTAAACAGCAAGAATTTAAAAATAAAATTAATTTAAATCAAAAAGACGTTGATTTAACTTATCCAATTGATAAAGAAAAATTAGGGCATTGGCATCCTAATTCAATTGTGCAATATGAATTGGAAGATATTTTTAAATCATTAGGTTTTAAAATTTTAGACGGACCAGAATTGGAATCAGAATTTTTTAATTTTGAAGCTTTAAATATCCCCGCTGATCATCCAGCTCGAGATATGCAGGATACGTTTTTTGTTGACAATGGCGATAAGGTTAAAAATGATAATCGTTTATTATTACGCACTCATACATCAGCGATGCAGGTGCGAGCTTTAAAAAAATACGGTGTGCCTTTTCGTGGAGTTTTCCCAGGACGTTGTTTTCGTTATGAGGCCATGGACGCTTCACATGAAAATACTTTTTATCAAATGGAAGGGTTAATGATAGATAAAAATATTTCAATTGCCAATTTAATTGCGGTAATGAAAGTTTTATTACAAGGTATTTTTAAACAAGAAGTAAAAATTCGTTTGCGACCAGGTTATTTTCCTTTTGTTGAACCAGGATTTGAATTAGATATTCAATGTTTAATTTGCGGAGGCAAAGGTTGTTCGGTCTGTAAACAATCTGGCTGGTTGGAATTATTGCCTTGCGGTATGGTTCATCCAAACGTGTTAAAACACGCCGGTGTTGATTCTAAAAAATATTCTGGTTTTGCCTTTGGTTTAGGTTTAACGCGTTTAGTGATGATGAAATATGGCATTGATGATATTCGTTTATTAAATTCAGGCGATTTACGTTTTCTTAAACAATTTTAACAATTTTAAAGTGTCATCCTGAACTTGATTCAGGATCTAGGGTTAATCAAATAAATACTTTGATTTAAAAAAATCTTTTTAAATTGAATATAATTTATTTTAGAAAAAGTTTGTTGTTCTTGACCTTAGGTTCCGGCTTGCGTGGGAATGACAAAAATAATTTTAATATGAATATATCCCTAAAATTTCTACAAAAATTTGTCGATCTACCAAAAAATCTTAAACCACAAGATCTCGCTTTAAAATTAACCATGTCAACGGTTGAAGTTGAGGAAGTTAAAAAAATAGGACAGGATTTAGATAAAATAGTCGTAGGTAAGGTGGTCAAACTTGAACAGCATCCAAATGCTGATAAATTAAAATTAGCGTGGGTAGATATAAGTCAAAAGACAAATTTAAAAATTGTCTGTGGTGGTTCAAATTTAAAAGAAAATATGTTGACAGCGGTGGCCTTAATTGGCGCGCAAGTTAGATGGCATGGAGAAGGCGATTTGGTTACCTTAGAACCAGTTAAAATTCGGGGCGAAGAATCACAAGGGATGATTTGTGCGTCTTCAGAAATCGGTTTAGCTGAAATGTTTCCAATGGCCGATGACCATGCGATTATGGATTTAACTGATGCCAATTTAAAAATCGGTCAGTCATTAGCTGGGGCATTGGGTCTAGACGATATTATTTTAGAAATTGATAATAAGTCATTAACTAATCGGCCGGATTTATGGGGACATTATGGTATGGCGCGCGAAGTCGCAGCTTTATATAATTTAAAATTAAAACCAGTAGAATTAAAGACACCAAAAATTAAAAAATTAGAAAATTCAAGAATTCAAAAATTGGAAATTAAAGTTGAAGATAAAAAATTATGCCCACGTTATATGGGGGTGATAGTTGATAATATTAAAATCGCCTCATCACCAAGTTGGTTGCAACAACAATTAATAGCTATTGGTCAACGACCAATAAATAATGTAGTTGATATTACTAATTATGTTTTGCAAGAATTAGGTCAGCCATTACATGCTTTTGATGCTGATAAATTAAATAATAAAATAGTTGTGCGTCGAGCTAAAAAGGGAGAAAAAATAACAACCTTAGACGAAGAAGAAAGAAAATTAGATGAATCAATTTTAGTCATTGCCGACGAAAAACAACCTTTGGTTATTGCCGGAATTATGGGAGGTAAGGGGAGTGGCATTAATGATCAAACAACAAAAATTATTATTGAATCAGCTAATTTTGACGGCGCGACGATTAGAAGTGGATCAACTCAATTAGGTTTGCGGTCAGATTCATCAGCGCGTTTTGAAAAATCACTTGATCCGAACTTAGCAGAAATTGGGATGCAACGCGCTTTAACTTTAATTCAACAAATTATTCCTCAGGCCGAAGTGGTTAGTCCAATTGTGGATGTAGCTAATTTTTCTAAACAAATTAAAGTTATTGATTTAGATTTAGATTTATTGTTTAAACGCCTTGGTCAAAAAATTAAAACAGAAACAGTTATTAAAATTTTAACTAGTTTAGGTTTTAAAGTTAAAAATTTAAAAAATAAATTATCAGTGGTTGTGCCAAGTTGGCGGGCAACTAAGGACATTAACATTGCCGAAGATTTAATTGAAGAAATTACACGAATTTATGGTTATGATAATTTACAACCAGTTATGCCATCAATTGAAATTAATTATCAAAGTGATGATAAAAAAATGGAACGTCAGCTTAAAGATATTTTAACTCAGGGTTTTAATTTTAACGAAATTTATAATTATTCTTTTGTCAGTCAAAATTTAATTCAGAAAACAAAATTAAATTTGGACGAACATTTGAAATTAATTAATTATTTATCTGAAGATCAACAATTTTTAAGAACTAGTTTAATCCCCAATTTATTAAAAAATGTTCAACAAAATTTGCGTTTTTATGATGCAATGAGAATTTTTGAATTGGGACGAGTGTTTCAAAAACAAACAGGGGAGTGGCCAATTGATAATTCAAATCAACAATTTTTAAATTATCAGCCAAAAATGTTGACTGGTTTAATTTTAGAGTCAGAATCTTTTTATAAAACTAAAGAAGTGGTTGAAAATTTATTATCAAAATTAAATTACGATTATCAGTTAAAAATTAGCCAGTCAGATTTGCCGGTTTATTTAAATCCCAAAATGTCTTTAGATATTTTAGTTAATAATCAATTGGTGGGTTATATATCTGAAATTCATCCACAAATTTTAAATAATTTTAATATTCAACCAGCTGTTGGTGTCTTTGAAATTAATTTTTCTGAATTAGAAAAAATTAAATCTCAACAAGTTAAATATCAAAAAATGCCTCAATATCCAGCTATAATTTATGATATTTCAATGTTAGTTAGTCAGGATATTTTATGGCAGGAAATTGAGGAGGCGATTTTAAAAACTAATCCGTTGATTAGAAAAGTGGAGTTGTTTGATATTTATCAAAATAAGGGAGTTGAAGAAAATAAAAAGAGTTTGGCTTTTCATGTAGTTTATCGATCAGATAAAGAAACTTTGACCAGCCAACAGGTGGATAAAATTCATCAACAAGTTGTCGATATTTTGAAAAATAGATTTAAAGTAGAGATCAGGGATAAGTAGAATATTTGTAATAAAGGCTCTGTAATAAAATCCTCTCCTTACCAAGGAGGGGACAAAGGGGTGGTTCTAGTTATTTAAAAAAATAGGATCAACCACCCTCTGACCCCCTCCTTAAAAAGGAGGGGAAGGAATGACACTATTTTTTCTGTCATGCTGAACTCTAGTCCGCCAAATCGGAGGATGTTTCAGCATCTGTGGTCACGTTGAGCGTTTTATTTAACATAGACGTTTTGAGCGCTAACAGATCCTGAAATAAATTCAGGATGACAGAAGTGGTTCAGTGTTTGCGCTTGGTGTGTTTGATAACGAGATTGCCATTCGTGATTTACAACAGGATTGCCATTTTACTCCCTTGTCATTGCGAGGAGAGTAGCGACGAAGCAATCCCGATGATTGGCGAGCGATTCGTTTTCTCCTGTCATTGCGACCCGCCGATTTGGCAGGGAAGCAACCCCAGTGATTGGCGCGCAAGGCGTTGATTTACGGGATTGCCGCGTCGTCGGATTACCTCCTCCTCGCAATGACACCCCTCCAAACCGTCATTCTCACTTTTTCTACGTCATTCCCAACTTGATTGGGAATCCAGATTGAATCAATTCTCGATCCCCGGTCCCCAGTCATAAAGATGGGGCAGGCAAGCCAGGGATGATGAAAGAGAGGAATGGGATGACGAAAGAAGTGTCATGCTGAATTTATTTCAGCATCTGTGGTTGGGTTAGTCATGTTGTTAGAAGTAGACGTTTTAAGTGTTTACAGATTCTGAAACAAGTTCAGAATGACAGCTAAGCTTAGGATGATAACATTCGTCATGCTGAACTTGTTTCAGCATCTGTGGTCGCAACAACAAGTATCTTGGATTTTTATTTAAAATAAGATATAATATAAGAATGCTAACTCAAAACAAAAAACAATTTAAAGCCAGAATGAAAAAAAGTCTATCTATTCTAGTCTTGGGTTTTTTGGTTTCATCAATCGTGCTGACTATGCTCATCGCCCAACCCTGGCAAGTCAAACCCGCCAACGCCGCTGTCATCACTTTTCCCGACGCTAACTTGGAGGCCGCAGTGCGCGATGCCATCGGCAAGCCGACTGGTGATATCTATGATACGGATGTGAGTGGGTTGACGAGTTTTAGTGCTGACAGCAGTAGTATATCGGATATAACTGGTATGGAATATTTTACTTCATTAACTTATCTTAATTTATCTTCCAACCAAATCTCCGACATCTCCGCCTTATCAACCCTAACCAGTTTAACTATTCTTTATTTATATGACAACCAAATCTCCGACATATCATTCCTGTCAGGTTTGATTAATTTAACTCAACTTGATTTATGGTCCAACCAAATCTCCGACATCTCCGCCTTATCCGGTTTAACAGATTTAACTTATCTCTCTTTATACCACAACCAAATCTCCGACATCTCCGCTTTGTCGGGTTTGACAGATTTAATTTATCTTTCTTTATCTTACAACCAAATCTCCAACCTCTCCGCCTTATCAACCCTAACCAGTTTAACTACTTTTTATTTAGATGACAACCAAATCTCCGACATCTCCGCCTTATCCGGTTTAACAGATTTAACTTATCTCTCTTTATACCACAACCAAATCTCCGACATCTCCGCCTTATCCGGTTTAACAGATTTAACTTATCTCTCTTTATACCACAACCAAATCTCCGACATCTCCGCCTTATCAACCCTAACCAGTTTAACTACTCTTTATTTATATGACAACCAAATCTCCGACATCTCCGCTTTGTCGGGTTTGACAGATTTAATTTATCTTTCTTTATCTTACAACCAAATCTCTGATCTCTCCGCCTTATCAATTCTAACAAATTTAACTAATCTTAATTTATACCACAACCAAATTTCCGACATTTCATCTTTGTCTAGTTTAATAAATTTAACTGTTATTGAGTTACAAGAAAACCAAATCTCAGACATTAGCGTACTCTCAACCCTCACAAACTTACAAATTCTTAACTTACACCACAACCAAATCTCCGACATCTCCGCCTTATCCGGTTTAACAGATTTAACTTATCTTGAGTTGTCTTGGAATAAAATTTCAAATATTGATATTTTATCAAATTTAATAAATTTACAAAGTTTAAGTATATACAAAAATAATGTTTTTAATATAGCTCCTTTAATTGATCTTATTAATTTAACAGTTGTTGATGTGCGTCATAATTTGATTGACATTAATTTGGCTAGTCCAACTTCACAAATGGATATTGTTAATAATATAGATATTTATGCTAGTATATATTATAACGAACAATACGAATCCTACTGCTCCGACGGCTACGACAACGACCAAGATGGCAATATTGACACAGCTGACAGCGATTGCGAGTTGCCCAGCACGTTGAAAACCAATGGTTCAGTCAGTCCAGTTAACGTGGTGACAACCAACCCTGATTTCACAGCTCAATACAATGATTTTTTAGGTTCAGGTCAATACGCTCGTTCATATCAAATTCAAGTCATTGAAAATGGTGGCGATTTTAATTCGCCTCTGTGGGATAGTGGTCAGGTTGATTTAGATAGTTATCCACCCGGTCTAGCAGAGGAGAGTGTTAGCGAAGATATTCCCTATGGAGGTAGCGCTTTGGACCTTGATGGCACTCAATACAACTGGCGTATTCGTTTTTATAGCGCGATTGGTAGCATCTCAGCTTGGAGCGATGGCACATCGTCTTTTACCATGCAAGATATCCCCACCGATCCCAGCGGGTGTTCAGCTTCACGCGTCAGCGACGTTGAATTCAATGTGTCATGGTCAGACAATTCAACCTATGAAGACGGTTTTGTGGTTCAACGCAATACTAATAGTTCAGGTAGTTATGCTGGTTGGCAAACCCTTGGCACAGTCAGTAGCGATACAACTAGTTTTGTAGATAACAGTACTAACAACCCAGCTGATCCACCTCAAATTGATGAAAAATATCAATATCGTGTTTATGCTTACAACACGGCTGGCAATTCAGGTTACAGCACTGATGCAATTGAACACTACACTACCCCCGACGCTCCAACCGAAGTCGCTGGTAATTACGTTTCAGATAGTCAATTTTCCATTGGCTACACTGACAACGCTGGCGCAGAGGACACTCATCATTTCAATCGATGCACTGGCACTAATTGCGACAGCGCCACCTATGAAACAGATTTAAGCACGACCGAGAGTTCGCCAATGACTGATAGCTCTGGTCTAAGCATTGATGAAAAATATCGTTGGCGTGCTCGTTCAGAAACGCCTACTCTGTTGTATTCCAGCTATGGCTATTCTAATTACGAATACACCACTCCAAGCGCGCCAAGTGCTGTCGTCGCAACCTATGTTTCAGACAATGAGATTGGTTTAACTTGGATTGACAATTCAACCTATGAAGATGGCTTTAGAATTGAGGTCTCAACTGATGCTGGCGCTTATGAAGAAATCAGCCCCGGCGTGAATACGGTTGGTGCAGGTATTACGACTTACAATTTTACTGGTGCAGATACCAATCACAAAT